>DATLVL010000183.1:0-6891 GCA_035577525.1 Gemmatimonadales bacterium
TCTTCTGCAACGTGAGGCCGATCGCGATCGACGACTTCGGCTTCGAGCGCAGCGCCTGCAGCGGCTTCTCGCCCATCCCCACGACCTCGGGTGCCTCGATCACTTCGACGCGCGAGCGCGGAATATCGCGATGCGCCGCCAGCGCTTTCTCGATGTCGGCCGAGCGGCCGACGAGCTGGATCAGGAAGGTGGGCGGCAGCTCGGTGAGTGCCAGGGCCGCACCGTCGACTTCGGCGCTGGGGGCGTGATCTCCTCCCATCGCGTCCAGCGCGATGCGGATCACCTCAGGCGTCCTCGACCTCGATACGCTGCTCGCCGGCGTAATAGCCGCAGGTGGGGCAGACCTTGTGTGGCTGCTTCAGGTCGCCACAGCGGGGACAGGCCTGCAATGCGATCGGCGCCGCCTTGTAATGCGTGCGGCGCGCGCGCTTCTTCCGTTTGGAGGTTCTGCGCTTCGGGACTGCCATTTTCGTTTCGCCTCGTTCAGTCCGTAAATTTGCTCTTGAGATCCGCCAGGGCTCGCCAGCGGGGGTCGGACCCCGGAGCCGCACAGCCGCACGGCCCCGCGTTCAGGTCCTTGCCGCAATTGGGGCAGAGCCCGCGGCAGTCGTCGCGACACTCCAGGAACGTCGGTACCACCAGCGCCAGCTCTTCGCGCACCACGGGCCGGAGGTCGACCTCCGTGTCGTGGGATTCCAGCCGGTAGGAGTCGGGATCGTCTCCCGCGTCCTCCGCGTCCGTGAAGAGCGCCCCAACCTCAGCGGCGACGGGCGCTTGGACAGGGGTGAGACAGCGGCGGCATTCCCCGGCGACCGTCGCATGCAGCTGGCCATGCCAGTAGTAGCGGCCTTCCCCCGTCCCCTGCAACCGCCCGTCCACCCGCACCGGTCCCGTCAGGGTAACCCCGAGCCCCTCGAACAAGGGGTCCTCAGGTGAAAGCTCGGCCTGCGTTTCAACGGGGCCTTTCGCCAGCTCCCGCAGGTCGAATCGCAACATGGCGAGCGAAGCTAACCCGTTGTGGGACTTGCGTCAACAAGGTCGGCCTCGGTGAAGAAAAAGGCCACTTCCCGCGCCGCATTTTCGGGTGAATCGGAGGCGTGAATCGCGTTCTTCTCCTTCGACTGCGCGTACAGCTTCCGGATCGTTCCCGGTTTCGCCTCGGCGGGGTCGGTCGCCCCGATCGTCTCGCGCAACGCCGCTACCGCGTCCTGTTTCTCGAGCGCGAGGGGGATGCAGGGGCCCGACGTCATGAACGTCACGAGGGGACGGAAGAAGGGCCGCTCTTTGTGCACGGCGTAGAACGCTTCCGCCTGAGCGGTCCCGAGGCGCAGCATGCGAGCGGCGCACACGCGGAACCCCTGGGCCTCGAGGTGTGCGAGGATCTTGCCTCCGGTTCGAGCGGCGACGGCGTCGGGTTTGATAATTGCAAGAGTGAGCATGAGAGGCGTTGTCAGTCCTCGGTTGTCGGTAAAGGCTCTACAGACGAGACCGTAACAACGGCACGACGTCCGCGGGCCGCTTCATGACGGAGATGCCGGCGGCCTCGAACGCGGTCATCTTGTCGGCGGCGGTGGCGCCGGCGCCCGAGATGATCGCCCCGGCGTGGCCCATGCGGCGTCCCGGCGGCGCGGTCTGGCCGGCGATGAAGCCGATCACGGGCTTCTTCATCTTGGTCTGGACGAACGTCGCGGCATGCTGCTCGTCCGCGCCGCCGATCTCACCGATCATCACCACGGCACGCGTGCCGGGGTCGCCCTCGAACTCGCTGAGACAGTCGATGAAATTCGTCCCGATGATCGGATCGCCGCCGATGCCGACGCAGGTCGACTGGCCGAAGCCGTTGGTGGCGAGCTGGTGGATGATTTCGTAGGTCAGCGTCCCCGAGCGGCTCACTACGCCGATATCCCCCGCCGTGCAGATGCTGCCCGGGATGATGCCGACCTTCGCGAGCCCCGGTGAGATCAACCCGGGGCAGTTCGGCCCGATGAGCCGCACGCCGCGCTCTTTGACGAACGGCATCACCGTGGTCATGTCGAGCACCGGGACGCCTTCGGTGATACAGACGATGAGCGGAATGCGCGCGTCCGCCGCCTCGAAGATCGCCGACGCCGCGAACGCGGCGGGCACGTAGATCACGCTCACATTCGGCTGCGTCGCGGCGACGGCATCGGCGACGGTATTGAAGACCGGGACCTTGCCCTCGAACGTCTGGCCGCCCTTCCCCGGCGTCACACCCGCCACGACGGTGGTGCCATACTCGATCATCGCTTTCGCGTGGAACGAGCCGTCGCGACCGGTGATGCCCTGGACGAGGAGGCGCGTCTGCTTGTCGATGAAGATGCTCACCGGCCACCTCCCACCGCCGCCACCGCCTGTTGCACCGCCTGGTCCATGTCGGTGACCGCTTCGAATCCCGCCTTCTTGAGGATGCGCAGCGCCTCCTGCTCATTCGTGCCGGTGAGCCGGATGACGATGGGGACCTTGAGCGGGAACTGCCCCGTTGCCTGCACGATGCCGTTGGCGACGTCATCGGTGCGGGTGATCCCGCCGAAGATGTTGAACAGGATCGCGCGCACGCTGGGATCGGACGTGATGATCTTCAGGGCGTTGACGACCTTCTGGGGATTCGAGCTGCCGCCGATGTCGAGGAAGTTGGCCGGCTCGCCGCCGTAGTACTTCACGAGATCCATCGTCGCCATCGCGAGCCCGGCGCCGTTGACGCAGCATCCCACTGAGCCGTCGAGCTTGATGAACGTCAGCCCGGCGTCGCGCGCCTGCACCTCCGCGGGGGCTTCGGCCGAAGCGTCGCGTAGTGCGGCGATGGCCGGCTTGCGCTCCAGCTCGTTGTCGTCGACCACGATCTTGGCATCGAGTGCCAGGACCTTCCCCTCCGGAGTCGTGACGAGCGGGTTGATCTCGGCGAGCGACGCTCCCACGTCGTATACCGCGCTCACCAGCTGCTGCATGATCGCGGCGGCGGCGCGCGCCTTCGCCACGTCCGGGTAGAGCTGAAACCCGAGGGCCAGCGCCTGATGGGCCAGGAGCCCGTAGCGCGGGTCGATCGAGCGGCGGTGGATCTTCTCGGGTGTCTTAGCCGCCACCTCTTCGATGTCGATCCCCCCGGCCGCGCTGACCATCAGCATGGGGCGCTGCGATTCGCGATCGACGATCACGCCCAAGTAGCTCTCGGACGCGATATCGGTCGCCGGTACGACGAGCACCTTCTGGACCGTGAGGCCCTTGATCGTCATGCCCAGGATCTTCGCCGCGACCGCTTCCGCCTCGTCGGGCGTCTTGGCGAGCTTCACGCCGCCCGCTTTGCCGCGGCCGCCGGCGTGCACCTGCGCTTTCACGACGACGGAGCCACCGAGCCGCGTCGCCGCGGCCTTGGCGGCGGCGGGAGTCGTGACGACCTCGCCCTCGGGGACCGGAATCCCGTGGCGGCGCAGAATCTCCCGCCCCTGGTACTCGTGCAGGTTCACTGCCGCTCCTTCGTGATGGTCGTCCCCGCCTCGCCCGCCAGCGCGGCGAGGCCGTGCGCCAGCTCCGCGATCACCGCCCGCGCTCCACCGGAGCGTACGAAATCCGCCGCCGCTTCCACCTTGGGGCGCATGCTGCCCGCAGCGAGGTCGCTCCCCTGCAGCAGCTGGTCGGCTTCAGCGAGCGACATCCTGCGGATCGCCTGCTGCGCCGGCGTCCCCCAGCCACGATACACCGCGTCGACGTCGGTCAGAATCAACAGCACCTGCGCCCCGATGTCGCGCCCCAGGATCGCCGCCACGCGGTCCTTATCGGCTACGGCGTCGAGTCCCTCGAGGTTGAGCTTGGGGTCGTCGTACACCGGCGGCCCGCCGCCTCCGCAGGCGATGACGATATCGCCGTCCTGCACCAGCGCCTGCACCATCCCCCGCTCCACGATGGCCACAGGACGCGGACTCGGCGCGAGGCGCCGCCACCGTCCCGGCTTGTCCTCGCGCACCGCGATGCCGCGCGCCTGCAGCCGCGCGATGCCGGCCTGGTCCAGGGCATTGCCGATCGGCTTCACCGGGACCCGCAGCTGCGGGTCGTTGGCATCGCACAGCGTCTGCGTGATCAGCGTGACGACGGTGCGCTCCACCCCGGCGCGCGCCAGCGCGTTCTGGAGCGACTGCTGGATCATGTAGCCCATCCACCCCGCCGTCGCCGCGACCAGGACGCCCAGCGGCAGCGGCTCCAGCCGGTCGGCGGCCAGCTCGTTGCGGGCCAGCTCGTCCCCCACCTGCGGGCCGTTGCCGTGCACCAACGCGATGTGCCACCCCGCGCGAGCCAGATCCACGATCGGCGCCAGACTCTCGCGCGTGTGCCGAAACTGATTCGTGATCGTGGGGCGCTCCGACCCCGGAGCCACTGCGTTTCCCCCCAGGGCGACGACGATCGTTCCCACTTCAGTGCTCGACACGGGCGCGATATCTAGTGTTCTCTGAACGCTATGACAAGCTGGAACGATGTGCTGCAAAAGAAATGTGGACGGCGGGAGGGGGGCGCCCCCCCTCCCGGCGTCCGTGTACAGTGCTCACAATCTCCTTAGTGAACCAGAGGCGTCGGAGCCAGTGCACGCCGCCGTGCACCCAGCAGATCGCCCAGCTGCCGGTACACCTGGCCGAACCGTTCGAAGTCGCGCAACACCAGCGCCGAATCGAGCTGGCTGAACAGGTGCTGCGCCAGCGTCCAGCGACTGGCCATGGTCGTGTCCACGCCGCCCGGCGGGCCGGCGAGAGTCAGCTCGCGCAGCGCTGCGCTGGTACTCGTGCCTTCGCCGGTGCGGTTGCCCCAGGTGAGAAATATGTGCTCGATGCGCGGCGGCTCGCCGTGCACGGCGAAGCGCGCCTGCGACGACGCGAGGTGTCCGCCCGCAATCCAGAGCCGCAGCGGCCCAGGCTGGATGTCGCTGGAGCCGAGGAGCTGCGGCGGCGGCGGGTCGTTGGGTGGAGCGATCGACCACAGCTCGGGGCCGCGCTCGCCGAAGCGTCCCAGCATCAGGAGCTGCAGCCGCGTCGCTCCGCCCGAGCTGCTGGTGACCCCCTGCACCAGCCACGGCGTCGCGTCGCCCGGCAGCAGCAGATCGGTCGGGTTCGAGACGACCTGCCAATTCTCCGAATCGGGGGCGGCGGCGAGGATGCGCTTGGCCGCGTGGGTGAAGCTGGCATACGGAAACCGCAGCGAGACGACCAGCGCGGCCGGTGCGCTGTCGGCGGGCTCGATCAGCGGCTTGAAGATCCGGGCCCACGCCGTGGTGACGGAGTCCGCGCCGGGGAGCAGCCAGAAGCGCGTCTCCCCCGTCGTGCCGCGCATCGCCCCGACGATCCCGGCGCGCAGCAGGCGCACCGGCCCGTCGGGAGTGTCGACCGACGCCACCAAGGGAAACGTCCCTGTGGAGACATACCCCACCGCGCGCCACCACAGGGCCCCGTCGACCAGCACCGGCTCGGCGTCGGTGAAGCGGGCGAACGGCGCCAGCAGCGCGAATCGCTCGCGCGGCGTGCGGCGCCATTGCAGCTGCTCCGCCGTGGTCGTCTGGCGGGCAATTTCCGGGCTCTGCAGCACCCACGCGAGCGCGATGCGGCGCCAGGTGCCGGTGAGCGGGATCCCCGATCCGGGGAGCGCGGCGCCACCGGTCACGGCATACTGGCCGAACCCTTCTCCGAACCACTCCAGCGAGTCGCGCACGTCGAGCGGCGCCGGAACGAGGGCCCCGCTGTCGGTCTCGGCGAGGCCGAGCGGCGCGCCGGTGGCGGTGCGGGCCCCGCGATGCACCTGGTCCCAGGTCGGCGGAGGCTGTAGCGACGAGAGCGCCGTGTCGTTCGGCGCGCGCGCCACGACCCAGAGCGGCGTTGCCGCGGCGGCGCGCGTGAGCTGCACGCCGGCGACCGTTTCTCCCGATTCCAGCCGCCCGCGCGCCACCGCGGCGACCCATTGCGCACTCCACAACGGTTCGGCGGCTACGAACGCCGCCATCGTGGGAAACTCCGGAAATCCCGAGCGCATGTGGGGATTGGCCCCGAAGGCCATTTCCTCGAAGACGCGTCGATGAGCGGCGAGGCTGTCCTGCGGAAACACCTCGTCCGCGCTGCGCCGGTTGACCGACGGCAGGATGCCGTACACCAACAGCAGGGCGAGTCCCACCGCCGCCCACGCCGTCGCCGGCCAGCGCGGCCGGTCCCACCAGATCCAGGCGACGCTCAATACTCCCGCGAGCCCCGCCGCGGCGGCGATGAACCGGGAGCCCGGTACGCGCAGGGACAGAAGCGACGTGTTGAGCGCGCCATGCAGCCCGGCCACCACTTCGGCCGGATCGAGCAGCGCGCCCCACAGGATCGCCGCCGCGACGCCGGCGCCCAGCACGCCCAGGTGCGCGCGGGCGTGCGGGCTCGCGACCAGCCGCCCACGCTGCCAGCGCAGCGACCCGATGCCGAGGTAGAGGAAGCCGCACAGCACCGTGGCGGTCAGCGTGGAGATCAGCAGGAACTGCTCGCGGTCGATCGCCCAGGGCAGTTGCTGCGCGTAGAACCCCGCGTCCTTGTGCAGGATAGGATCGAGGTGCCCCAACACCACCGGCGTGGGGGCGTTGGCCAGGAACGCTTCGCGCCACCAGTCGCCGGTGCCCCAGGACAAGCCGAGACCGAAGACGATGCCGATGAGGATGGCGAGGGTGAACAGGAAGCGTTGCGGGACGGCCTCGACGATCTCGAGATTGCCGATGCGGCGCGGCATCTGTACCGAGCCGATGGCGCGATACACGATGTAGAGGTTGCCGGCGCCCCACAGCACCGACACGAAGATCACGAGCCAGTACAGCAGCCGCTGCAGCGAGCGGATCTCGAGGTACACCGGGCCGCCGCGGACGGTGGCGGC
>DATLVL010000184.1:0-9706 GCA_035577525.1 Gemmatimonadales bacterium
TCGACCGCCTCGACTACACCAAGGGCATCCCGCAGCGGTTTCTGGCGGTGGAGCGCTTTCTCGAGCAACACCCCGAATTCCAGGGACGTTTCGTGTTCACGCAGCTGCTCGTGCCGTCGCGCGAGCAGGTGCGGGAATACCGCGACCTGAAGCGCGAGCTGGACGAGATCGTGGGCCGGGTCAACGGCCGCTTCTCCGACACCGGCTGGTCGCCGATCCGCTACCTCGTACGCAGCCTGTCGCCGGCGGAGCTGGGGGCGCTGTACCGCCACGCCGACGTGGCGCTGGTGACGCCGCTGCGCGACGGCATGAACCTCGTCTGCAAGGAATACGTCGCCGCCCAGGTCGACGACCCCGGCGTACTGGTGCTCTCGGAGCTCGCCGGCGCGGCGGAAGAGCTGCAGGAGGCGCTGCTCGTCAACCCCTACGACGTGGATGCCGTCGCCGAGGCGTTGCACCGCTCCCTGACGATGGCGCCGGACGAGCGCGACGCCCGCATGACGGCGCTGCGCGACCGCGTGCGCGAAAATTCGGTGGAGGTGTGGGTCACGCGATTCCTGCAGGCCGCCGAGACGGCCGCCAACCGCCCGCGAGCCATCGCGCCTCTCGACCGGCTGCGCCGGCGGCTGCAGCCCTGGCTCGCCTCGCGGCCGACGGTCGCCCTGTTCTTCGACTACGACGGCACCCTGACACCGCTGCGCGACCATCCCGAAGACGCCCGGCTCCCCGACGCGACGCGACAGGCGCTCGAGACGGCGGCACGCACGCCCAATCTCGATACCGTGATCGTGTCGGGACGCGCGCTCGCGGACGTGAAGCGGCTGGTGGGCATCGCGGGGCTGACCTACGTCGGCAATCACGGCTTCGAGATCGAAGGTCCGGGCATCGCGTTCCGGCACCCCGAGATCTCGCGCTACGCGAGCGAAGTCGATCGCGCGACGCACGACCTCGAGCAGCTGGGCATCCCCGATGCTCAGGTTGAGAACAAGGGAGCGACGCTCTCCTACCACTTCCGGCTCGTCCCGGAAGCGGGCCGCAAGGCCGCAATCCGCCGCGCCCGCAGCGTCATCCAGCGCCGCGGGCTGCAGCCCCTGCTCGGCCACCAGGTGATCGAAGGCCGGCCGCCGGTCCCCTGGGACAAGGGCCACGCGGTGCTCTACGTGTTGGTGCAGCGCCACGGCGCCGATTGGCCGGCGCACGTGCGGGCGCTGTACGTCGGAGACGACGCCACCGACGAGGACGCATTCCGCTCGCTGCACGGCATGGGCCGGTCGATCTGCGTCGGTGCCGCCTGGGACGGCGCGACGCAGGCCGACTTCGCTCTCCCCGACCCGGACGCGGTCAGCCAGCTGTTGCGCTGGCTCGCGGCGGGAGGGTTCGCCGGACGCACGCCGTGAGCCAGGCGCCGATCAGCGACTACGGCGTGATCGGCGACCAGCACACCGCCGCCCTCGTAGGTCCCGACGGCGGCATCGACTGGTGCTGCGCGCCGCGGTTCGATTCGCCGAGCATGTTCGGCGCCCTGCTCGACGACGTTCGTGGCGGCACCTGCCGCATCGCTCCGATCGGCGCGTCCACGACGGAGCAGCGTTACCTCCCTGGCACCAACATCCTGGTGACGACGTTCCGGCTGGCGGCGGGCGGTGTCGTGGAAGTCACCGACCTGATGCCGATCGGGCCGGCGCGCCGCCACGGCACCGAGCTGCTGCGGCGTGTGACCTGCACCCGTGGCACCGCCGACGTCAACATCCTGTTCGCCCCGCGCTTCGACTACGCACAGCGGCCGCCGCAACTGCACCGCCGCGCCGTCGGCGTCCTGGCCACCGATGATGACGACGATGTCGCGACGATCGCCTCGGCACGCGACGTCCCCTGGGAAATCACCGAAGGGCAGGCGGAGGCGAAGATTTCGCTCGGCACGGGAGACCAGACCTGGTTCATCGTCCGTTTCGACGACGACGACGTGCATCCCGTCGATGACTACCGGCCGCAGGAGAAGCTCGACGCGACGGCCCGCTGGTGGGATGAGTGGACGACGCACATGGACTACGAGGGTCCCTACCGCCAGGCGGTCGAGCGCAGCGCGCTCGCCTTGAAGCTGTGCTGTTACGAGCCGACGGGGGCCGTGGTCGCCGCCCCGACGACCTCGCTCCCGGGAGGCGTGGGCGGCGGCCGCAACTGGGACTACCGCTACACCTGGCTGCGCGATTCGGCGTTCGTCGTCGACGCCCTCGAGCGCCTGGGATACGAGTCGGAAGCGAATGCGTTCGTACAGTTCCTCAAGCGCACGTCGCGCAAAGCCAGTCCCAAACATCTGCAGATCATGTTCGGCGTCGACGGACGCCGCGATCTCCCCGAGCACGTGCTCGAGCATCTCGCGGGATACCGCGGCAACCGGCCGGTGCGCATCGGCAACGGCGCCGTGGGGCAGTTCCAGCTCGACGTGTATGGCGAACTGCTCGAGACGGCGAACATCTGGCGCCGCCACCATCCCATGAGCGAAGGCGCGTGGCGCGTGTTCCGCCAGCTCGTCGACTGGACCGCCGACCACTGGCGCGAGCCCGACCACAGCATCTGGGAGCCGCGCCTCGAGCCGAAGCACTACGTCTTCAGCAAGGTGATGGCGTGGGTCGCGCTCGACCGCGGCGCGCGCATGGCCTCCGACCTGCAGCTTCCGGGAGACGCGGATCGCTGGCGCAAGGAGGCGGCCACGATCCATGCCGAAGTGCTCGAGCAGGGATGGGATCGACAGCGCCAGACATTTCTCCAGGCCTACGACGAGCCGCATCTCGACGCCTCGGCGCTGATCATTCCCAAGGTGAGGTTTTTGTCCCGCAAGGACCCGCGGGTCAAATCCACCCTGGCTGCGGTACGACGGGACCTGGCCACGAGCTGCGAGGACCTGATCTACCGGTACCGCTCGGCCGACGGCCTCGAGGGCAAAGAGGGGTCCTTCGTCATCTGCAGCTGCTGGGTCGTCGGTAACCTCGCTATGACGGGGGAGCACGCCGAGGGAGAGCGCCTGTTCCGGCTGCTGCTCAAGCGCGGCGGGGCGTTGGGGCTGTTCGCCGAGGAAATCGACCCCTCAACCGGCGAGCACCTCGGCAATTACCCGCAGGCCCTGTCCCACGCGGCGCTGATTCAAACGGCTTACCTCCTGGAACGTTTACGCCCCGCCCCGAGTACAGGTGTGGCGGCCTCCCCACAACCCTTGCCCAACTCTTGAGGGGACGCTACTTTAGCTGCCCCACAAATGGACCGTCAGGCGCTGGTCGCGATCACGACGCTCGGCACCGAATCTGACGCGCGTGCCCTCGTAACGGCGCTGGTAGAAGACCGACTCATTGCGTGTGGTACGCTGTTCCCCGCGGCGCGGTCGATCTACCGTTGGGACACACGAGTAGTCGAAGAATCGGAGGTAGTGGTTCTGCTTAAGACCGATACTGCCTGCTGGGACGCGTTGTGCGCTGCCATCGAGCGCCGCCATCCGTATCAGGTCCCCGAGCTGCTTGCGCTCCCGGTCAGCGCCGGATTGGAGCGCTACCTGTCGTGGATCGCGAGTGAGGTCGCGGGATGATCAAGCCCGAGAACGAACGGCGCGCGTCGGCGCGTGATCGCGCCCGCGTCGCCGCGGAGCTGCTCGAGGAAGCCCGTTTTCTCACCGACACCGGCGAGACGGCGATTCCCACGCCGCTCGTGTCGGCGAACGGGAATGGCAACGGCAACGGTAAGAGCAACGGCCATCAACCGAACGGCAACGGGAAGCGCAACGGGCATCCCGGGAGCCGTTCGTCGCAGAGCGACGCCGATCGCATCCTCGCCCAGCTCGACGGCGCGGTCGCGGCGCAGCCCGAGAGTGTCCAGCTCCTCGTCGATCGCGCGAAGCAGCTCGGGGCGATGGGACGTTACAGCGCCGCTCGTGCCGATCTCGAGCACGCGCTGCTGCTCGACCCCGCCAATCTCGCGGTGCGCACCGCGCTCGGCATCGTGTTGCTCCGCAAAGGACTGTGGGGAGACGCGGTGCCGCATCTGCGTGAAGTCGTGGCCGAGGAAAGCTGGAGTCCCACCGCCTGGTTCTATCTCGGCGAAGCGTTGAACCACATCGACGACCTCGACGGAGCGCTCGCGGCGTTCATGCGCGCCGCCGAGCTCGACCCGCGCCACGCCAAGGCGCTGCATGCACAGGGGATGGTGCTCGACCGCCTGCATCGCCCCGAAGAGGCGGCCCTCCTGTACCGCCGTTCGCGGGAGGCGGCCGCGCGGTGATGCGGGTGGTTGTGGACGACCTCGCGTTCGTAGCAAGCGACGCGATCGTCCGTCCCGCCACCACCCAGCTCGAGCCGACCACGCCGGTGTTGCGCCGCCTGGAGCAGATGGGCGGGCCCGAGTTTCAACGCCACCTCGAGATGCACACCGAGCTCGTCGTCGGCGCTGCGGTCGTTACCGCCGCCGGCGGAGACCTGCCGGCCGAATTCGTGATCCATGCGATCATCCTGGGGCGCGAAGAGCCGATCTCTTCGCGCGGCGTGAGCCGCGCCTGGCGCTCGGCGCTGGAGCGCGCCCGCGAATGGGGGTTCGCCCAGCTGAGCGTGCCGCCACTCGGCATCGGTGCCGGCAACCTCAGCGTCGAGGACGCCGCCGAGATTCTCGTCTCGGTGTTTCAGGAGCAACCTCCCGGTGTCGCTCCCCGGGACGTGGCGATCGTCGTGGAAACGGAGGAGCAGCGCCAGGTGTTCGAGGCCGTCCTGAGGCGGTTGCACGCGAGGTTGTCCTGACCCGCCGGCACTGGGCCGCCGTGATCCTGGCGGCTTGGGCCGCGGCCCTCTTCTGGTTGATCCAGCGCCAATACTTCGGCCCCGCGGGCACGCGGCCCGGCGATCTCAGCCCGGGCGTCTCTCCCGGCGCGCAGTTCTACCGGCTCTCCCTCGGGGCGCAGCAGCTCGGCTACGCCTCAACTACGGTCGATACGCTAGGCGACTCGATCCGGCTGGTCGACGTCCTCGTGCTGGACCTCCCGTCCCTGGGCCGGCTGGGCCGCAACTCCGGTCGCAGCGTAACGACACTCGACCGCGCGCTGCGCCTGCTCAACGTGACGAGCGAGACCGACGGCGCGGCCGAGCGCTACACCGCGCGCGGCGCGCTGACCCCGGATAACGTCCTGCGCTTCGGCGTCGCGAGCGCCGGCGATTCGGGCGTCGCCAGCGTGGCCCCGGGAGACGGCATCGAGCTGCCGTCGCTGTGGCCGCTGCGCATGGCGTTCGGCCGCCGGCTGCGACGGGGCCGTCACGCAACCATCCGCGTGCTCGATCCGTTCACGCTCGAGCTGCGCACGCGGGCCTTCCGGGTCACCGCCGATTCGACGTTCATCGTTCCGGACAGCGCCGACTTCGACTCCACCACGATGGCGTGGGTGCCCGTCCGCTTCGATACGGTGCGGGCGGTGCGCATCGACGCCTCCGGTCCGGGAGATGGCCCGCTCACCTGGTGGGTGGACGCGCAGGGCTATGTGGTGCGCGGCACCCTGCCGCTGGGGTTCACGATCGAGCGCACCGCGTTCGAGCTCGCCTACGAGAACTTCCGTCGCCGCGACACGCTGCGATTGATGCGCGCCTCGGCGTCTCCCGGCCCCGGCACCATCGTGCCGACCACGCTCCTCAACGCCGGCGTCCACGCCGGGGCTCTCGATGCCGCGGTGCTGCGGGTCCGCCTCGGCGGCGGCGCGCTCGAGGCGCTCGACCTCGTCGGGGGACGGCAGCGGCTCGACGGCGACACCCTGACGGTGCGACGGGAGTCCGGGCACGAGCTCGTCGGCGGGTATTCCCTGCCGCACTCCGACTCTGCCCCGGCCGGCGCGTACGATGCCGATTTCCTGGTGACGAGTGCCGACCGCCGCATCCGCGCAGAGGCCAGGCAAGTGGCCGGGGTCGAGCGCGACCCGGCCCAGGTCGCCGCGGCGCTGACGCACTGGGTCGCGCGCACGGTGCGGCCCGAGCCGTCCACCGCTTTTCCCCAGGCAGCCGCGGTGCTGATCCGCCGCACGGGCGATTGCAATGAGCACACCGTGCTGTACGTGGCGTTGGCGCGCGCGCTCGGTTTGCCGGCACGACCGGTGGCGGGGCTGCTGCTGGTCGACGGCCGCTACTACTATCACGCGTGGGCCGAGGTGTACCTGGGCGACTGGGTGGCGGTGGACCCCACGCTCGATCAGTTCCCGGCCGATGTCGCCCATCTGCGGCTCATCGCCGACGGTCTCGCCCGGCCGACCGATCTCGCCCCGCGCGTGGGGCGGCTCACCATCGACACTCTATGATCCGACTCGAAGGCATCACGAAGCACTACGGCAGTTTCGTCGCGGTCGACCACATCTCGCTCGAGGTGCCGCGCGGCGTGCTGTACGGCTGCCTCGGCCCGAACGGCGCCGGCAAAACGACGATGTTGCGCATGATCGCCGGCATCCTGCGGCCGACCGATGGCCGTGTGCTCATCGGAGGCGACGACGTGCAGGCGAATCCGATCGGCGCCAAGATGCGGCTCGGGTTCATCCCTGATCGACCCTTCGTCTACGACAAACTGACTGGCGCCGAATTCCTGCGCTTCGTCGCGGGGCTGTACGGCCAGGAAGGCGACGCCGTCGAGCGCCGCATCGCCGAGCTGCTCGAGGTGTTCGAGCTGTCGAGCTGGAAGGATGAGCTGATCGAGGCGTACAGCCACGGCATGCGTCAAAAACTCATCATCTCGAGCGCCCTGATTCACCGCCCCGAGTGCATCGTCGTCGATGAGCCGATGGTGGGACTCGACCCCAAAGGCGCACGATTGCTCAAGGACATCTTTCGCCAGTTCGTGGACCGCGGCGGGACCGTGCTGATGAGCACCCATACGCTCGAGGTCGCCGAGGCGATGTGCGACCAGATCGGGATCCTGCAGCACGGCAAGATCGTGGCGCACGGCACGATGGCGGAGATCCGCCGTCAGCATACCGCCGGGGATGCAAGCCTGGAGGAGCTGTTCCTCAAGCTGACGGGGGGGCACGCAGTGCGAGAGCTGGTGGAGGTGCTGGGAGGCAGCCGGTGACGCAGCCGACGCTGGTGCACGTATTGCAGCCGAAGTGGCGCACCGCGCTACAGCGGGTTCGCCAGGAGCGGGCGAGCGGCGGCGGTGGGAAGCTGATCATCCTCGCGCTGGTGGGAAGCGCCTTCTGGGCGGGCGCCTTCGGTCTGTGTTATTACGTGCTCCGGTCGCTCCGCAGCGTCGAGGAAATCGGTCTGCCCATCGCGGAGAAGATGTTGGGGATCGTCCTCCTGTCCTTCATATCGATCCTGATCCTTTCGAACGTCATCACCGCTCTCTCGAGCTTCTTTCTCGCCAAGGACCTGGACCTCCTCGTTTCCGCGCCGGTCGACTGGCTGCGGCTCTATCTCGCCAAGCTCGGCGAAACCCTGGTGCACTCCTCGTGGATGGTCGGGCTGGCGTGCCTGCCGGTTCTCGCAGCGTACGGCGTCGTGTTCCACGGCGGCGTGCTCTTCCCGCTGTACGTCCTGCTGGTCGTGCTCCCGCTGTTGCTGCTGCCGGCAGTTGCCGGCTCGGCGCTGACGCTGATCCTGGTGAACGTGTTCCCGGCTCGCCGCACCCGCGACCTGTTGTCGATCATCGCGCTGGGGGCGGGCGCGGGCGTCATTCTTCTGTTCCGCCTGATCCGCCCCGAGCAGCTGGCCCGACCCGAAGGGTTTCAGAACCTGGTCGCGTTCCTCGCGGTGTTGCGGACACCGACGTCGCCGTTGCTGCCGAGTGAATGGGCGTCTCGCGCCCTCATGGGATTTCTCGATGGGGACTTCGACCCCCAGCCGCTCGTCCTCCTCTGGACCACCGCCGCGGCGTTCGTCACGCTGGGCGCGATCCTGCACCGCCAGCTGTACGCGACGGGTTTCACCAAGGCGCAGGAGGGCGCCGAGCGATTCGTCCGGGGCGTATTCTGGCGCAACACCGTGGGAGTCCTGTTGCTGCCGCTCGCCGTCGCCAAACGCGAGTTCGTGTTGAAGGACATCAAGCTGTTCTTCCGCGACACGACGCAGTGGAGCCAGCTGATCCTGCTCGCGGTGCTCGTGGTCGTCTATCTGTTCAACATCAAGGCGCTGCCGCTGCATCGGGGCGAGCCGGTGGGGTTCTTTTACGTGACTCTCGTGTCGTTCCTCAATCTGGGCCTTGCCGGATTCGTGCTCGCCTCGATCGCCGCGCGCTTCATCTTCCCCGCCGTCTCGCTCGAAGGACGCCAGATGTGGTTGTTGCGCTCGAGCCCGCTCGACCTCAGAGCCTTGCTCTGGTCGAAATACTGGGTCGGCACGATCCCGCTGCTCATGCTGGCACTGCTGCTCACCGGGCTGACCAACGTGTTGCTCCAGGTGAGTCCGTTCATGATGATCCTGAGCCTGGTGACGATCTTCGCCCTGACACTCGCGATTGCCGCGCTGGCCCTGGGCTACGGCGCTCTGTACCCCCAATTCGAGACCGAGAACGCCGCCCAGATCCCCACGTCGTTCGGCGGACTCGTGTTCATGATGACGACGATCGCGCTCCTCGCCGCCGTCATCTTTCTCCTGTCGCAGGCGGTATCCGGCTACCTGCGGGCATCCTACGAGCACGAGCCGCTGATCGTCACGCCGGTGATGGTGGGTGGCCTCGCTGCCGCCGGCCTTCTGTGCCTGGCGGCCACCGTGATTCCCTTGTGGGTGGGGTTGAAGAAAATGGAGAGCTTCGACTTCTGAAAAAAAATCCCGGCGCCCAATGGACGCCGGGATTCGCTGCTGCGGTCGGGACTACAGCTTGAAGTTGATGCCGCCGCCGAATTCGACGCGGTCGTCGGTCCCGAAGACGATGTGAATCTGCAGGAACGGCCGCCAGCTGACGGACTTGAAGTCCCAACCGCCGACGATGGCCGGCCCGGCCTTGGTATCCGAGCCAAAGCCGCTGACGCTCACATGCGTAATGTCCACGCCGCCGCCGACGTACAGGCCGGGATTGGGCATGGACAGCTTGGGCCAGTAACGCCCTTCGCCATTGATCGCCCACACCGTGACGCCGCTACCCGGGAAGAAAATGTCGAACGACGGATAGACGTCCCATTGCGGCGCGACGGGAAGCGACACCTGGCCGCCAACGAAGAAATCGAGATTGTTCGTCGGGAATCCCGCCTGGGGTCCGATCATCGGTCCATCTTGCGCCGGGGCCCGGGCAGCCGCACGGCGCTGGGCCGACACGGTCGACGCCGCCAGCAGAGTGACCAGCACGGCCAAGATCAGCCGTCGAGTCGGATGGCTCACGCTCAATCTCCTGGTGAAAAGGTCGACAGACGGTGGCGCTAGTGCAGGTAGAAGCTGATCCCGCCCGCCACCTGGAACGCACTCCCATGGCCCAGCAACAGCCGCCCTTCGGCATATGGAGCGACCGGGCTGCGCCGCACCTCCCAGCCACCAATCACACTGAAGTTCACATCGCCGCTCGTTGCTCCGCCGTTGCTGGAATGCAGGTAATCGAGACCACCGCCGAAGTAGAGCGCCCGCCGCTGGGTGCGCGGCCGGATCTTCACGTCCAGGTTCAGCGCCCACAGGCTCGCAGGCGACACCGCATAGTAGTCGAACGTCGGGTAGAGCTCGACCTGAGGAGTGAGCGGCAGCGTCGCCTGCAATCCCAGGTCCAACGCCTGGGCGTCGAA
>DATLVL010000185.1:0-10437 GCA_035577525.1 Gemmatimonadales bacterium
GCCTCGATGGCGGCGTTCAGCGCCAGCAGGTTGGTCTGTGACGAGATGCGCCGGATCAGGTCCACGAAGTCGTCGATCGCGGCGCTCTGATCGACGAGCCGGGTGACCTGCTGGGCGGTGGTGAGCACCACCTCCCGGATCCCGAGCAGCGATGAGCCGGCGGTCTGGATGCCTTCCCGGTGGCGCGTGGCGGCGACGCGAATCCCCTCACCGAGCCGGGTGACCTCGGCAGCGGCCGTCGCCGTGTCCGCCGCCGAGCGGCGCAGCTGGGCGAGGCCCGATTCGATCGCCGTCAGCTCGTCGCGCTGCACCTCGGCGCCACTCGATATGTCGACCATGGCGGTGGAGACCTCACTCGAGCTCGCCGCCAGCTGCTCGCTCACCGCCGAGAGATCGCCGGCCGACGCCGTGATGCGATCGGACTCGCCGATCACCTCCCGAACGATGCCGCGCAGACGCTCGGCCATATCGCGCATGGCGTGCGCCAGAACCTGGAACTCGCGCGGCATCGCGCCCGTGGTCACGGGGCGCAGGTCGCCGGCGCCGAAGCGCTCCGCCGCGGTGACGAGCCGCGCCAGCGGCGTCTCGACCGAGCGCACCGTCAGCATCGAGCCGACCGCGCCGAGGGCGATGAACACCGCGAGCACGAGCCAGAGGAAGAGCTGGCGGCGTCCCGCGACGAGTGCGAGGCGCTCGGCGACCTGCCCCGCTTTCTCCGCCTGCCGGGCCGAGAGCCCGCGCACCAGCTGGATCAGCTCGGCGACGGAGGCGCGCACCGCCCCGACGCGCGTCTGCGCCTCGGCGTTGCGTCCCAGATCGCGCAGGGCGTGGGCCAGAGCGTAATCGACCTGGATCGACGACTGCAGCAGCTTGATGCGGTTGACCACGAGACGGTCTTCCACCGCCAGATCGCCCAGGCGCTCGAGCCGTTTCTCGTACTGGAACGCGCTGTCGGCGGCGCTTTGAAACTCCGAGCGGACCCGGTCGTCCGGCGCACTCAGGTACTGCTCGGCGGCCCGCAGCTCGGCGAAGACGGTGGTGAGCAGTCCGGTGCTCACGGCCGTGGTAGCGCGGACGTTGTCCATTTCGGAGGTGATGCGTTGCCGGATCGTCGCGAGGCCGGCGGCGCCGGTCGCGGCCGTGATCACGAGACCGAGGGCGAGCGCACCGAGACCGACCAGAATGCGCGCCCGGACCGTGTTGAGCCGCACGCGCGGCCGCAACCTCATTCGCTGGCCTCTGCCACCAACCGGCCGTTGCGCACGACCGCGATCGTCAATGGCTTGCCGCGCACGTCACCACTCGAGTCGAACGCAATTCGTCCGGTCACGCCATCGAACGCCGGCCGGCCGTTGCCGACGCTCGCCAGGTAATTCCGGATCGCGCTGCGGTCGGGGCCGACGGCGTCGAGCGCCGCCGCGATCAGCTGGAACACATCGGTGGTGAGACCGGCGACGTCGTTGGGGCGCTGCCCCTGTGTGGCCCGGAAGAAGTCGACCACGAACTTGGCGTTCTGGTCACCCTGGCGGTCGGGGAGGTAGGCAGAGGAGATGTGAATCCCCTCCGCCAGCGCCCCGTCCCCTTCGATGCCGACCAGGGCATCGCTCCCCACCACCGGCCATTGCAGCCCCTGCCGGCGCATTTCCCGCAATGCCTGCTCGGCGCCGGGAACGTCGGTCGCAAGCATCAGGACATCCACTCCGGACCGCTTCATGCGCGAGAGATACGGCTCGAGGGAGGCGGTCGTAGGCAGGAACGGGTCTTCCTCGACCACGACCCCGCCCAGTCGCGTGAACTCGCTGGCGAAGGCCTGGCGCACGCCGCGGCCGTAGTCGTCGTTCAGGTACAACACGCCGGCGCGCCGCGCGCCGATCGTCTGACGGGCGAACCGCGCCAGCGCGGGACCGTGGGACAGGTCGCTGGGACAGACCCGGAAGGCGTAGCGGCTGATCCCCGACAGCTCGGGGCTCGAGGCGGTAGGCGAAACCATCGCGATCGGGTCGCCGCCGGCGCCGTACACGCGCGCCGCAGCGATGCTCGTCCCCGAGGTGATGTGCCCGACGACGGCGACCACGGATCCGTCGTCTTGCAGCGACTGCGCGGCGAGGACGGCCCCGTTCTCGGTGCCGCTGTCGTCCACCACGCGGAGCCGCAGCTTGCGTCCACCGTGGACGCCGCCACGCTGGTTGATCTGGTCGACGATGTAATGCGCCGCGCGCAGCTCCGAGACGCCCAGCGGGTCTTGCATCGGGCCCGCGAGGCCGATGACGATCGGGCCGGTCTCGCGTACGCACGCCACGGTGGAGAGGGCTGCGGCGGCCAGGAGGAAGCGGAAACGGACTCGCATCTGGTGACGGGAGGCAAGGTTAAGCGGCGGCAAAAGGGAGCGCAATGCCGTATGTTCGGAGCGTGGAAGCACGTGACCGGTTGCGCGCGTTCATCGCGGCGCTCGAGCCGCTGTTGACCGCCTGTGATGCGCCGGGCTTTGAAGCGGTGTGGGAGCGCGAGCAGCTCGCCGAGGTCGGATGGTCGGCGCTGGCGCAGACGCGGCGCGCTGGAGCCGCGGTGCTCGCCCCGCTGCTCGCGGCGCTCGACCGGCGGCTCCTCGCCGTGCTGGAGCGGTCGCGCGCCTTTGCAGACCTGCACGTCGTCACCTTTCGTATTCCGGAGCTGGAGCGCTGGCAACACGCCACGGCAGCAGCGCTGGTCGGAGCGCGCTGGGGCGGCGCGGGGTTACGTACCGTTATCGAGGATATCCGAGCGCCCTTCGCGCGCCGCTATTTCGCCTTTCTGGACCTCGCCTGGCGCCATCCCCCCGAGGCGTGGCCCGTTTTCGAGAAGTATCTGCGCGCCGAAGGCGCGCACCACGCGTTCGTCGCCGTTGCGGTCGAAGCGGCGCGGTTCTATGCCGTGTCGCAGCCGACGCCGCTGCTGCTCGCGCTGTTCGAACGGATCCGCGGCGATCAGCTGCAGCGGCGATTCCTCGGTCCCCGCCTGCTCGAATCGCTGTATGTGCTGAGGGATCCGCTGTCCCTGCCGCTGTTCCAGGAGCTGCTCGTGGCCGGTCACACCGACCCGGATTTCGACCACTGCGAAGTGACCCGCGCGCTCGTGGCGGTGCGGAGGCTCACGGGGCGCCTGGCGCCCAGCATCAAGTTTCCCGATGTGGCACTGCGCGAGGTCAGCCAGGTGCTGGACGACGCCGAGCGCCGCTTCGACGCCGCGCGCGACCGCCTCGATCCGGTTACGGTGCTGTAGCTTCCGACTGCAGGAAGCTCCAGACCTTATCCCGGTAGGCGATCCCACCAACATCGTAGGTCTCGTTGTGTCCCGCTCCGTCGATCAGCACCAGCTCGACGGGCCCGGGCGCGGACTGCGCGACGCGCTTCCCCATCTCGAGCGGCACGAGCCGGTCGTGGGTGCCGTGCAGCACGAGCACGGGGCAGCGCACCCGCGTGATCGTGCCGAGGTTGTCGAGCTTCAAGCGGATCAGGAAACGGGGGAACGGCGCGTAGTGGCGACGGGCCATGTCCCTGGCGTTCGTGAACGGCGATTCGAGCACCAGCCCCGCGACGGGATGCGTGGCGGCCACGTGGGTCGCGGCGGCCGTGCCCAGCGATCGGCCGTAGATCCGCACGCGCGCCGGGTCGACGCCGGGGCGCGCGGCGAGGGTGGCGTAGGCGAGGTCCGCCGCCTCGTAGAGCGCCGGCTCGGTACTGCGCCCCTCACTTGCCCCGTATCCGGGATAATCGACGACGAGCAGTGCCGTGCGTGGCGGGCGAAACTCTCGCAACACCGGCCAGATGGCGGCGATCGTCTCTCCGTTGCCGTAAAACCACAGCAAAGCGGAGAACGGCGGGGAAGGGCGGGGAAACGGCGGTACGTACCAACCCGCGAGCCTGGTCCCGTCCCGCATGGTGAGCGTCACCCGCTCGGCGTCCTGCAATCCCTGCGGTAGTGGGACGGGAAGTGGAGCGCGGGGCGCGGGGAACGCGATCCGTTCCTGAAACCGCCAGGCCACCACGGCGAGCAGGGCGTATCCGCCCAGCGCGCCGAGGAGAATGTCAGTGAGTGCGACGAGGGACGTAGCTCGAGATCCGATCCATAAGGGGATCGTCCCGTAGCGAGATGTAGATCCAGCGGGCGCTGCCGCGGCCACGCCAGGTGAGGCGGGCCACCTGCTTGCCCGCGCGCCATTCCCACATCCCGACTCGCGACGCACTGGGGCGTCCGAAGTGCGTCTTCATGTCATTTTGCGCACGGTCTACGATCGCGCTCGTCCCCGAGTCGCCGAAGGAGAGGAACGCGACCTTCCCCTCCAGAACGAAAGCGGCGACGTAGAACCGCGCGCTATCGGTGGGGTCGAATGTCTGCACCGCGCACTCCATCAGCTGTGCGGTCCGACGCGAGGTGTTGCAGTACAGAGGATTGGAATCGGATGCCGTCATCGCGCGGGCGCGTTGGATGAAGGCGCCATACGGCGAGGCCAGCCTGAATCCCCGATACGACAGAGAATCGGGAGCCGGAGCAGCGGGGGCCACAGCCGGGGTCTGGGCTACGACCGGCGCACACCAGAGCAGCACTGCGAGGATGGGGGCGAGTCGCATCGTTCGATCCTTATAGAAACGGGCCCGGGGTTACCCCCGGGCCCGCGTTCCCTTGCGATCCGACAGGGTCAGGAGACCTTGCGGACGTTCTGCGCCTGCAGGCCCTTGGGACCCTGGGCGACATCGAACTCGACGGCGTCACCCTCGGCGAGGCTCCGGAAACCATCGGCCTGGATCGCCGTGAAGTGGACGAACACATCCGGACCCGACTCCTGCGCGATAAAGCCGAAGCCCTTCGCGTCGTTAAACCACTTCACCTTTCCCTTTGCCATACTGATAAACCTCTTCACTGAAGGGGCATCGCCCCGGACTGTGATCGACCCAGGTCACCGCGACCTGGGACGGGCTCAAACAAAAACCGCGAGACGAAATGGTCCTCGCGGAGCGCAGACAGCCGGTGACGGTGCCACGTATTGCTTGAACCGGGGGCAAAGGTAGGACCCTGAAATGAGGCTGTCAATCGCGACGAAAATACCCTACGAACATCGTGTCGACAGTATCTACACACTAGGGCAGTTGGGCTCCCGACGCAGTCGTCTGCTTGTTCGGCAGTCCGATCGCCGTGCGGAACTCCGCCAGTGCGGCATCGTAGGCGCGCAGCCGGGCCACGAGCCCCGTGCTCAGCATCTGCGCGGCGAGCCCTCTCGCATTCTGACACTCCTTGGCCGACAAGGACAGCGAATCGAGCTGCTGCGTCAGGTCGCGCGCCTGTTTGCGCGTCGGGGGATCGTACGCGACGGCATCCATCTGGCTGCGTCCGCTTGCGATGAACCCGCGCGCGGCCGAGCAATACGCGGCGAGGCGCTTGGCGGCGAGCTTGACCTGGCTCGAGTCCTTCATGCCGCGGGCGCGGTTCAACCGGTCGATGCCGCTCTTGATCTGCGCTACACCGCGACCCGCCGTGCGCAGCCCCTGCATGTAGCGCTGCTGCTGGGGATTGGGAGCCGGAGGTGTGGCGGTTGCGGTGGATTCCCCGGTGGCGGGTAATTGCGCCGCGGCACTCCCGGGAAGGGCAAGAACACCTAACGCCAATAGCGGCGCGATGATAGAACGCAGGCGCAAACTGTGTCTCCGGAGCATTCGTGTGGGCCTTGGGTTATAATCTCGACATGCCGGTTCCCGCAACCTCCCGTATGTCGCGTACGTTCGAGGATCGCGCCGAAGCGCTGAGTCATTTCTTCTCCCGGGCCGCCGAGGCCCCGCGCTTCATCGCGTTCGACGACGCCGTCGGTTGCCCCCTCGACCAGGCGCTTGCGGTGATCGAGTGGACGCAGGCAGCGGGCATCCTCCACGACGACGACCTGATGCACGCCGCCTGGATCCGCCCCGACGCCGCCGCGGCGGTAGTGGAGCGGCGCGACGGCGACCGGCGCGTCTTTGCGTACTTCGGGCCGCGCATGGATCAGCCATACGCCGATCCCGGCGAGTGCGAGCTGCTGTACGACGGTCCCGGCGTGCGGGCCTATGCCTTTGCCGAGCGCGGTCATGCCGTCGCGCACTTCCTCCGCGCCACGCAAGGGACGGGCGCGATGCTCGCGCTGCTGGGGCGCCGCGCTCCCGAGCTGCGCCACGTGCGCCGCTGGCTCGCGGACCTGTTCAGCGGGCCGCCCACCGCCGAAGCGCGCTCCACGCTCTTGGTGGCCGGTTGGTTCGCCACCTCCGGCGCCGGCTGTCTCTTCCTCCCGGCGCAGGCTGGGGATCCCTACTGTTACAGCGAAGTCAGCATCGACTCCTGACAATGACCACCGTGCTTCTGGCGCTGGCCCTCGTGGCCCAAGCGCCGCCTTCGGATACCGTGCGTCAGGCCCACTACGAGCGCACCCTGAGCAGCGTCTCCGATTCCCTCGACGTCGTGCGCGGGGCGATCACGGCCTTTCCCCTCGACCTTCCGCGCGTGTCGCCCGATCTCGTTCTCGCGCGCGCCACGCGCGTGCGACAGTCATGTCACGGCGCCGCGCGGGCCCTGGAACAGGTGTCGACGTTGCTCGCCGCCGGCGTGTATGTCCCGCATGCGAAGGTCGAACAGGGGAGACTGCAGAGCGGCACCACCGACCTGCGCCGCACCCTCGCGCGCTGCGAGCGGGAGTGGGCTGCGCCCGACCCGCCGACACGTGCCAGCGCCGACAACCTGCGCGCCTGGGGGCCGTATCGCGGCGCGCGTCTCGATGAGGCGTTGCGGTCCTATCTCGGCTTGTTGCGTGCGTTCATGAAACAGGCGGCGCTGGAAAAGCCTGCGACCAGCTGATGTGGGAAGGTGCATGCTGTTGATCCACAACTCCACACGATGTGGATGGATGCTGCAACGCACGAGCGGCGTGGCGATTATGATCCACACGTGATGCACATTGAAGTGAGCTAACCCGAAGAAACATCGGCGCTTGCGCGATTTTACCCGGCCCATAAATTGTCCCCTGCGTCGCGTGGGGAAGGGTTGGGACCTCAAGTCTCTTCCACGCCTACACGACCAGTCCGAGCGGGAATTCCGGGGAAGGTGCCGACGCAACAAGGGCTCAGGCGCCTGTCGATCCGGGAGGATCTCACCGACTCGGATCGCTGAGGCCAGTCGCGTGCCTCAGCCACGTCGAAGCGGTGCCTCGACGTGCAGTGCGGAAGGTCGGTCCGCGACCCGATCTGACCCGCAGCACTCGCAGCGGTGAACCTTGCGACCCGGCCAGGTCGCTTGGGGATGGAAGCCGGAGCTCCTGTACGCCCTACCGCGGACGCAACAGTCCACCGGCGGCGGCAGGACGAAGAACGGAGGGAGCAATCCCCCGGCTCCGGGTAACCGATGTGCGAAGCCCCTGGACGGCCCTTCGGGTCGTTCCAGGGGCTTCGTATTTCCCCCCAGAGTCAGCGCCGTGAGAGGCTCGGTGGGAGAACGGTTTGACGCCGCCCGAGTAGGCCGGGTCTCACGTCCATGACGCTGCCGCTGATCGGGACTGGGGTCGCCGCCCTCGGAGCGCTCGCCTGGGGCGCGTACGACCCGACGAGCCCGCTCTTCGGCCGCGTGATCGGTCGCGGATCCAAGGAAGACCGCGTGCTCTATCTCACCTTCGATGACGGGCCGCAGCCGCCCGTCACCGCGCGCATCCTCGAAACGCTCGATCAGGAGCGCGTGCCCGCCGCGTTCTTCCTCGTCGGGAGGGCGGTGCGGCTGCATCCGCAGATGGCGCGCCGCGTCGCCGCGGCGGGGCACGAGATCGGCAACCACACCAGGAACCACCGTAAGCTGCACCGCCTGGGGCCCGGCGCGGTGAGAGCCGAGCTGACGGGCGGGCACAAGGACATCGTGGAGATCACGGGAGAAATCCCGCGTTCGTTCCGCGCGCCGCACGGCTACCGCAACCCGTTCGTCACCCGCGTGGCGAAGAAGCTGCGCTACCGGACGGTGGGATGGACCTTTGGGGTGTGGGACTCCGACCGACCGCCGCCCGAGGAGATCCGCCGCCGGGTGCGCGTCAAGCTGAAGCCTGGGGCGATCATTCTGCTGCACGATGGGGACGGCTACGACCCGGCGGGCACGAGCGAGCGCGGCGACCGGTCCAACACGGCGGCGGCGCTGCCGGGGATCATCGCCGACGCGCGCGACGCGGGCTACGAATTCCGATCTTTGGGGGAGCTGCTGCGCTGACCGGCGTGCACGGACCTCCACCCTCCTCCACCAACGTCCCAAGCCTCCTACAGCTCCACCTGCGCCCCCACCTCGAACACCTGCGTCGAGGGAATCTGGAAGAACGCCGTTGCGCGCAGAGCGTTGCGCGACATGAACGCGAACAGCCGTTCGCGCCAGCGCGCCATCCCCGGACGGTCCGTCGACACCAGCTCCTCGCGCCCCAGGAAAAACGTCGTTCCCTCGAGCGGAATCTCGAGGCGCCGCTCACGAGCGCGGTCGATGATGTCCAGCATGCTGGGGTCTTCCATGAACCCGTAGCGCACGTGCACGCTGTGGAATCCCTTCCCCATGTGCTTGACCTTCACACGCTCGTCGGGTGAGACGTGGGGGATCTCGTCGGTAACGACCGTGAGGAATATCACGCGCTCGTGCAGCACCTTGTTGTGCGCCAGGTTGTGCACCAGCGCCGGGGGAGTGCCGCCGGGATTGCCGGACATGAACACCGCCACGCCGGGAACGCGCAGCGGGGGGTCCGCGGCGAGGTCGGCCATCAGGATGTTCAGCGGGACGGACTTTTCCTGCATGCGCTTGGACAAGATCTCGCGGCCGCGCTTCCAGGTGGACATGAGCAGGAACAGCACTGCGGCAGTCGCGAGGGGGAGCCAGCCGCCATTCTTGATCTTCATCGCGTTCGCGATGAAGAACGGCACATCCATCGCCAGGAACAGCACGACGACGACCGTCGCTTTCAGGAAGCTCCAGCGCCACACCTCACGCGACATGACGTAGAACATCAGCGTCGTCATGAGCATCAACGTCGACAACGCGACGCCGTACGCGCCGGCGATGTTGGTGGACGACCCGAAGTACAGTACGAAGGTGCAGGTCAGGAGCATCAGCCCCCAGTTCACCGCCGGCACATAGATCTGGCCGATTTCGCGGGACGAGGTGTGGTCGATCTGCATGCGCGGGCTGTAGCCCAGCTGGATCGCCTGCCGCGTCAACGAGAACGCGCCGGAAATGATCGCCTGCGAGGCGATGATCGCCGCGGCCGTCGCCAGCGCGATCAACGGATACAGAAACCACGACGGCGCGAGGTGATAAAACGGGTTCACCGCCGCGCTGGGATCGTGCAACAGCAGCGCGCCCTGTCCGAAATAGTTGAGGACCAGGGCGGGTCCCGCGGTCGTGAACCAGGCGACCTGAATCGCCTTGTGGCCGAAATGGCCGAGGTCGGCGTACAGCGCTTCGCCGCCCGTGACCACGAGAAACACGGCGCCGAGGACGATGAATCCCCGCCTGACGTTCTGCGCGAGGAACTCTACCGCATGGACCGGCGACACTGCCGCCAGCACGCTCGGTTGCCGGATGATCGCCACCACACCGAGTATCGCAATCGTCCAGAACCAGACCAGCATGATGGGACCGAACACCGCACCGATGCGCGCCGTGCCGTGGCTCTGAAACCAGAACAACCCGATCAGGATGACGAGCGTCAGGGGGACGACGATGCGTGCCAGCCCCGGCGTGGCGATCTCGAGTCCCTCGGTGGCACCGAGCACCGAAATCGCCGGCGTGAGCGCCCCATCGGCGTAGATCAACGCGGCCCCGAAGATCCCCAAGATGATCATCACGTGACGCGGCGGCAGCCCGCGCGCCTGGCGGCTGCCCTGCACGAGTGCCATCAGGGCCAGCACGCCCCCCTCGCCCTTGTTGTCGGCGCGGATGATGACAATGTGGTATTTGATCGTGACGACGAGGATCAGGGACCAGAAGACGAGCGACAGCACGCCGAGGACATTCTCCGGCGTGGGTGGGATGCTCAACGGTCCGTAGAAGGTCTCATGCAGCGCGTACAGCGGGCTCGTCCCGATGTCTCCGTACACGACCCCGAGGGCCGCGACGCTGAGCATGGCCAGATAACGGCCGTGGGGAGTCTTGTCGAGCGTCAACGCAAGTCCTGGTTGGTGCCCCAATCGCTCGAGCCACGGTACGGCCGGCGATGGTCCAGCTGCCAGACCCGCTTCTGCGAAATGAGTCCTTCGGTGAAGGCGTCCGCGTCCCGCAGCGCCTCCGCCATGCTCGCGGTCTTCGCGCTGGCGTTGTCCGCCCAGTGCAACACCTCGGCCTCGAGGGTCAGCGGCAACACCGGGCTGCCGTGCTCCAGTCGGCCATGGTGCGACAGGATGAGGTGCAACAACAGTTGGCGCTCCTCGG
>DATLVL010000186.1:0-4021 GCA_035577525.1 Gemmatimonadales bacterium
TGTTTCGCGGGCTCGGGACCTGGCTCGCGGGCCATCCCGCGCTGTGCCTGCTGGTCGCGATCGGGTCGCTGTCGCTCGACCTGACGTTCATCGTCGTGCTCGTCTGGAAGCGCGCGCGCAAAATTTACGTCCCGCTCGCCGCGGCCTTCCATATAGGGATCTTCTTCAGCATGAATATCGCGTTTCTCAATCTGCCGCAGCTGCTCGTCTTCCTCGATTGGGACTGGTTGACGGAGCGTCTGCGCGGCAATCGTCCGGCACGAATTCCTGAACCGGCCGGCGTTTCTCCCTAATCGATCACGACGCCGAAGCGCCGAGCCCAGGCCGCCAGGCCGACGAGCCGCCACAACAGGAAACTCTCGCGCTCCGACGGCGTTTTTCCTTCGCGGAGCGCGGCAACCGATGGGGTGATCGCGGCTCGACTGATCGGCGGGAGGGCCATCACTTCATCGAGCAGCTCGCGGACATCGGAAATGGCCGGCAGCCACGTGCGCACGGGCACCGCGAACCCGATCTTGTCGCGCCGGTCGAGAATCGCGTCGGGGACGATGCCGCGCATCGCTTCGCGAAACACCCGCTTGCTGGTACCGTCGGGGCCGACGAGATACTCGGGCGGCAGCGCCAGGACGAACTCGGCGAGCGCGGGGGTGAGGAAGGGCAGCCGGCTCTCGACTGAATACGCCATCGCATTACGATCTTCGTAGCGCAGCAGAGCGGGGAGACTGAGAGTGGTGACCGCCCGCCACAACTCCCGTCGCAGGCGCCCGTCACCCGATACGGAACCGGAGTCGGACCTCATGGGGACGATGCGGTTGCGCCGACACCACGTCGCGTCGATCCAGGGATGTTCGTTACGGCGTAGCAGGCGCCGGGCTGCGGCGGCGAGTGGGCGTGGAATGGCGCGCGCCAACGCCAGCAATGCGAGACGTCGTGGAGACGGGTCGTTCGGCGCTCGCGCGCGGGCGAGCCGCCTGAGGAACCTCAGGGCTTCCATCCAGCGGCCCCGCTCGATCAGCGACGTCAGGCGGATCACCCAGGCGCTGCGGTAGCCCGCCAGCAACTCGTCTGCGCCCTGGCCGTCGAGCACGACTTTGATCCCGGCAGCGCCGACTTCCCGGAAGACGCGGTTCTGTGCGTAAATCGCGATGCTGCCGAACGGCTCGTTCTGCGTTTCCACGAGCCGCGCCGCGTCGCCCGACCATTCGTCCGAGGTGAGGTGCACCTTGTGCGGGATCGCGCCGGCCGCGGCGTTCACGCTGTCGATCCACCGCTCCTCGCTGACCGCGCCCTGCCCACCGATGTAGCTGAATGTGTGGAGATCGAGGTCCGATCCCATGACGTGGCGCATCGCCATCACGATCGCCGACGAATCAATCCCTCCGGACAAGAGCGCTCCCACGGAGACGTCGCTGCGGCAATGCAGCGCGATGCTGTCGAGGAACAGGTCGCGCAAGTGCTCGGCCGCATCGGCGAACGAGACGTCGATGGTCCGGCCGGGATCGAGCGCCCAGTACCGGACCGGAGCAACCGCATCAGGCCGAGAGAGGTGGATCTCGGCGTAGTGTGCTGCCGGGAGCGCATGTACGTCGGCGAACATCGTCTCGGCACCGTGGTCGGTAATGCCGAGGTCGAGATAGTCGTAGAGGCGTTGCGCGTCAGGTTTGATCGGCGTGCCCAGCAACGGAAGGAGTGGTGGAATCTCCGAAGCAAATGCCAGCATGCCGCCGCGCGTGACGTAGTAGAGCGGTTTCATCCCGAAGGGGTCGCGTGCGAAGGTGAGCGTCCGGGCCCTGCGATCGAGGATGGCGCAGGCGAACATCCCGACACAGCGACGCCAACAGGCGTTGCCCCACTGCGCGAATGCACTGAGCAGCACTTCGGTGTCCGAGCGGGACGTGAACCGGTGCCCCAAAGCCTCCAGCTCCCGACGCAATTCGCCGTCATTGTAGATCTCACCATTGAAAACGATGGCATAGCGACCGTCGAGCGACTGCAGCGGCTGGTGGCCCTTGGGGGTGAGGTCGATGATCGCGAGGCGGCGAGCACCGAAGGCCAGGGGTGTAGCGTCCTCGTCGGGCGTGAATGTGATGGTCCCGGCGTCGTCGGGCCCGCGGTGGCCGAGGGCGTCGAGCATGCGTTGGGTTTCGAACACGAGCGTCGCGGTGGGCCCTCGACGCGAAATACCGGCGATGCCGCACATAGGCCGGTAATAGTATCATTGCGTCCATGCCTGCATCCCGTCCGCCCGCCGCTCCGCTGTCACCGGTGCCCTCCGGCACCGGTTGGATCGACGAGCTCACCGACGAGCAATGCATGGAGATCTTCTGGCTCTACGTGGAGCCGCCCGAGCCGTTCCTCGAGCGCTACCCTCCGGCGCTGCTCGGGGAGGCGATGCGGTACGCACTCAGGGCGGTGGCCCTCGAACAAACCGGGCCCGAGGCGTGACACGACGCGGCATCCAGCCAACACACGAGGCGATTCCTCCGTGCACGCTATTCTTTGGCGGCAGGGTGCCATGACCGATCTCGGCATTCGCCGTGGCATCCAGTCCCGTGCCGCCCTCTGGAAAAGTGGGAGCATGACCGATCTCGGCACACTCGGCGGCACTCACAGTATTGCCGTCGCGGTCAACCGCATCGGTCAGATTGCAGGGGGGAGCTACATGGCGGGGGATTGCACGTACCACGCGGTGCTCTGGGATTCGTATATCCGGTAGGTCACGAGGCTCGGCCCGGGCGTAGGTTCGCAACGACCTGCAACACTTCGATACCATGATTCGCTGAAGCCGAGCGCATCCTATGGAGTGCTCGCTCGCGTCCGCTCGGCCGCCGTGCTCGGCATCGATGCCTACCTGGTCGACGTCGAAACCGACATCGCCAACGGCCTCCCCACCTTCGCCACCGTCGGACTCCCCCACGGAGCGGTGAAAGAAGGCCGCGAGCGCGTCTACTCGGCGATCGCCAACACCGGCTACACCTTCCCGCTGAAGCGCATCACAGTAAACCTCGCTCCAGCCGACGTCCGAAAAGAGGGCTCGGCGTTCGACCTGCCGATCGCCGTGGGGATTCTGGCCGCCACTGAGCAGATCGGAGCCGAGCGGTTGGGGAAAGTCGTCGTCCTCGGGGAGCTGGGCCTCGAAGGCGCGATCCGACCAGTGCGCGGCGCGCTCCCCGTGGCACTGGCGGCGCGCGCGGCGGGCGTCGATGCGCTCGTCCTCCCGAAAGAGAATCTGGGCGAAGCGGGCGTCGTGTCGGGGCTCAAGGTGCTCGGTGCGAGCGGCCTCGCCGAGCTGGCAGACTTCCTCGACGGGAAGCTCGAGCTCCCCGTCGCCGACGTGGATCTCACGAGCCTTTTTGCCGAGCGCGCGCGGGAAGAGGTCGACTTCGCCGAAGTCAAAGGCCAGCCGCATGCCAAGCGCGCGCTCGAAGTCGCGGCGGCGGGATCGCACAATCTCCTGATGGTCGGACCGCCCGGCAGCGGGAAAACGATGTTGGCCCGCCGCCTCCCCACGATCCTGCCGCGCATGAGCCTCGAAGAGGCGCTCGAGACGACAAAGATTCACTCGGTGGCCGGCGTCCTGGCACTAGGCGAATCGCTGGTGGCGCGACGGCCGTTCCGCGCTCCCCACCACACGATCTCGGACGCTGGCTTGATCGGGGGCGGATCGTACCCGCGCCCCGGCGAGGTGAGCCTGGCGCACGGCGGCGTGCTCTTCCTCGACGAGCTGCCCGAATTCCACCGCCACGTCCTCGAGGTCCTGCGCCAGCCGCTCGAGGACGGCGTGGTGACGCTCTCCCGCGCCGCCGCGCGCCTCACCTTTCCGGCACGCTTTACCCTCGTGGCCGCGATGAATCCGTGCCCATGCGGCCATCTGGGCGATCCGGTGCGCCCGTGCCGCTGCGGGCCCGCGCTGGTGGATCGCTACCGCGCCCGCATCTCGGGGCCGCTGCTCGACCGGATCGACATCCACCTCCCGGTGCCGGCGGTGCCGTACGCCGAGATCGCCGGCGACGGGCCCGCG
>DATLVL010000187.1:0-5875 GCA_035577525.1 Gemmatimonadales bacterium
CGCTCGCGAGCGCGATGGCCGAGAGCCGCGCCTCGCGGTCGTCATGGGCCGGATAAAACACGCGGGCCGAATCGAGATCCTGGGGGAACGCCGTGGTGAGCTGTTGCTCGAACGCGGCCACCGTCGTCGGAGGCAGCTTCGCCTCGGCGGAATTCCAACCGGCGAGCAGCGGCACTTTGGCCTGGCGTCCCTGAGCAAAGACCTCTCCCGGATCGAGTGGCAGGACGTAGCCATCCTGAATGGGCGAAAAGCGCACGAGGTTGTTCCCCACCGCGTCGACGAGCTTCGCAGGAGGAACGGCGCGCAGCTCGGCCAGCGACTTGGCGCCGACCGCGCTCGCCAGCTCGGTGCCGCGTTGTTCCGCCGCCGCCAGCGGCAACAACGACAGACCGCCTCGTCCGAAGAAGGCGCCGCTCTCACCCAGCGCCTTGTGGAACAAACCCCGCGCGAGCGGTGCGGCCATGAGAGCGCTCACGGCCGCCGATCCGGCCGACTCCCCGAAGATCGTCACGTTGTTCGGGTCACCGCCGAATGCGGCGATGTTGTCGTGCACCCAGTGCAGCGCGGCGATTTGATCCATCAGGCCGTAGTTGCCCGAGGCATGGCGTGACGACTCGGCGGTCAGCTCCGGATGCGCGAGGAAGCCCATGACGCCCAGCCGGTAGTTGATCGTCACGAGCACCACGCCTCGCGACGCCAGCGCCGAGCCGTCGTGGCGCTGCTCGTCGCTCGCGCCGGAGAAGAAGCCGCCGCCGTGGATCCAGAACATCACCGGGAGATGGTCGCCTGGCTTGGCCGGCGTCCACACCGAGAGGGTCAGGCAATCCTCGCTCTCGGCCGGACTCTGAAACAGCATGTCGGGAAAGGGGTGGGTCTGGATGCAGCGATTGCCGAAATTTCCGGCCGGTCGGACGCCCTGCCACGGGGCTGGCGGCCCGGGCGGGGCCCAGCGCTTGTTCCCGACGGGCGGCGCGGCATAGGGTATCCCCAGGAAGGCGCGGACGCCCGGTTTCGCCGCGTCGATGCCCTGCAGCATTCCCTGGGCGACGCGCACCTGGTGGTCGCTCGGCGATTGTCCGCGGGAAGCGGCCCAGGGAACGAGGGCCAGAGCCAGTACGGCGAGATTCAATCGGCGCATGGGCGGATGTCTATCATTAATGGGGAAGACCAAGATGTCGCGGAGAGGGGCGTGTCGCCAGCGACCGGAGGAGTGATCCATGCGCCGCATCGTAGCATTCAACAACGTGACAGCCGACGGGTACTACGCCGCGCCGGACGGAGGCATTGGCTGGGCGATTCAGGACCCGGAGCTCGACCGTTCGATCATGGCCGATGCCGATCGCAACGCCGCCCTGGGAAGTGGCCCGGACCCGGGAACGATCCTGTTCGGCCGTCGCACCTACGAAATGTTCGAATCATTCTGGCCACACGCCCTCGATGATTCGCAGACCGCGCCGAGCCCGCACGGCCCGGGACGATCGGTGGAGATGCGCGGCATGGCGATCTGGATCAACGCGGCGAAGAAGATCGTGTTCTCGCGTACCCGGCAAGCGGTGACGTGGAGCAACTCCAGCCTCGTGCGCACGTTCGACCCTCGCGAGATCGACGCGATGAAACACCAGCCGGGGAACGACATGCTGATCTTCGGCAGCGGGTCCATCGCGTCGCTGCTCACGCGGCACCGGCTGATCGACGAGTATCAGTTTGTCGTCAACGCCGTGCTCCTCGGAGATGGCCGCTCGCTCCTGACGGGAGTCCCGCAGAGCCTGCGACTCAAGCTGCTCGAGGCGAAAGCGTTTCCGTCAGGCAACGTCAAGCTGCGGTACGCACCCGCGTCCGCCTCCTAGCCGCGCCGTATATTCTGTCGCGTGACGGAAGCCTTTCCGGCCGCGCTGCAGGATGCCCTGGGAGATCGCTACGAGCTGCGCCATCTGTTGGGGCGCGGCGGCATGGCCAGTGTGTATCTGGCCTACGACCGCAAGCACCAGCGCGAAGTCGCGATCAAGGTGCTGCTCCCCGATCTCGCCGCGTCGATCGGGAGCGACCGGTTTCTCACCGAGATCCAGATCGTCGCCCGGCTGAACCACCCCCACGTCCTCGCCATGCACGACTCGGGGGAAGCGGGCGGCTTTCTCTATTATGTGATGCCGTTCGTCGAAGGCGGCTCGCTGCGCCAGCGCCTGCGTGCGGGGCACCGACTCGAGCCTCTTGACGCGCTCGCGATCGCGCAGCCCGTCGCCGACGCGCTCTCCTACGCGCATCGCATGCACGTGCTGCACCGCGACATCAAACCGGAAAACATCCTCTTCTCGCAGGGGCACTCGATCGTCGCGGACTTCGGCATCGCCAAGGCGGTGAGTACCGCCGCCGGCGACGTCAATCTCACCCGCACCGGGTTCCCGCTCGGCACACCCGGCTATATGAGCCCTGAGCAGGCGGCGGGACTCACCGATCTCGACGAGCGCACCGACGTCTACAGTCTAGCGGTGGTGATCTACGAAATGCTGGTCGGAGAAATCCCGGGACGCTGGCCCACCGAAGACGCCGTGCGCGCGGGACGTTTTCTCGAGGCGGTCCCCCGGCATCGCTCCCGCCTGACCGACCTGGGCAGCCGCATCGAGTCGGCCCTGGCGCGGGCGACGGCGATCCGGCTCGATCAGCGTACGGAGTCGCCGCGCGCGCTGCTCGACGAGCTGACCGGCGCCGCCGCGGCACCGCGCCGCCGCTATTCCGGCGGCGAAGTGCAGGAGATCGTCAAACGCGCCACTGAGCTCGAAGCTTCCAATCCGACCGTTGGCGGCTCGATGACGATCGGCGGAGTGGAAGCCCTCGCGGGCGAAGTGGGCATCGCTCCTGAGCTGGTGCGTTCGGCCGCCCGCTCGGTGACCAGCCGTCGCCCCGGCGGCGACGTCGCCCCGCTCGAGACGCCGGCCCGGAACCCGTGGCTCGGCGCCGCCACGCGACTCGTGTACGACCGCGTGGTGGCGGGTGAGTTGTCGAATGCCGACTTCCCCGTCCTGGTCGACGAGATCCGACGCCGTACCGGCAACGTGGGTCAGGTCGGCGCGCTGGGCCGCTCGATGTCGTGGACCGTCTCGCAGGGCCTGGGCGGCGCGCGGCGTGATCTGGAGATCATGGTCGACGTCCGCCGGGGACGGACGCGGATCACGATCCAGGAGAATCTCGGCCGGCTCATCGGAGTCACGTTCGGACCGATCGGCGGTGCCATGGGTGGCGGCGGCTTCGGGATCATCTTCAGTGCCCTCATGGCCGCGCACGTCCCGATTCTGGTGCCGATCGTGATCCCGGCCTGGCTCCTCGTCACCTATGGAACGGCGCGCACGGTCTACAAGAACAACGCCGCAAGCCGCACCCGCGAGCTCGAGTCGCTGGCGAACAGCCTCGCCGCGCTGACCCTGGAGCTGATCGCGGAGCGGCCGCTCCTGCCATGAAGCGCCGCGCTGCAGCGCCCCGTTCACGAGCCAAGCCGGCGAGCGGTGACACGGAGCTGATCGCCGTGGCGGGACGAGAGGTCACTCTCTCGAATCCCGACAAGATTCTCTTCCCCAAGCCCAAGTACACGAAGCGCGACCTGGTGCGGTACTACCTCGCTGTCGCCGAGGGAGCGCTGCGCGGCGCCGGCGACCGGCCCAACGTGCTGGTCCGCTACCCCAACGGCATCAGGGCCGAGTTCTTCTACCAGAAGCGGGCGCCGGAGTCGCGGCCGCCGTGGATCGAGGTGGTGACGCTGTCGTTCCCGTCGGGGCGGACGGCCGAAGAAGTCGTGCCGCGCGACGCCGCGGCGCTCGCCTGGATGGCGAACCTCGCCTGCCTCGAGCTGCACCCGCACCCGGTGCGCATCGACGATCTCGATCACCCCGACGAGCTGCGCGTCGACCTCGATCCCGTCCCCGGGATCAAGTGGCCGCAGGTGCGGGAAGTGGCAGAGGTCGTGCGGGCGACGCTGGCGGACGTCGGGCTGGTCGGCTGGCCCAAGACGTCGGGCAGCCGGGGCATGCACATCGTGGTGCGCATCGCGCCACGCTGGGGGTTCGGCGACGTGCGCCGCGCCGCACTCGCCCTGGCCCGCGAAGTGGAGCGACGTGCGCCCGCACTTGCGACCAGCAAATGGTGGAAGGAAGAGCGCCACGGCGTGTTCATCGACTACAACCAGAACGCCAAGGATCGCACCGTCGCCTCGGCGTACTCGGCGCGCCCCACGCCCGAGGCGCGGGTGTCGGCGCCGCTCGAGTGGAGCGAAGTCCCCGAGTGCGACCCCGAGGACTTCACGCTCGCGACGATGCCGCAACGCTTCGCCGAAATCGGCGACCGCCATGCCGGCATCGACAAGCAGGTAGGCTCACTCGACGCGCTGCTCGAGCTGGCGGAGCGGGACGAGCGCGCGGGACTGGGCGACGCCGCGTGGCCGCCCCATTTCAGGAAGCAACCCGGCGAGCCGAAGCGCGTGCAGCCGTCCAAGGCGCGCGCCGAGAAGCACCCGCTGATCGAGGTCGGCCGTTCGCGCGTGAAGAAGGAAGCAATGGAAGGGTTGAAACGCTGGAAGAAACGCCATGCCAAGGCGGCGGAGTATCTCGAGCCGGCCGACATTCTGGTGGACTCGATGCGCGGTCGCTTCACCACCTGGACCCGCATCCGCATCAACCTCGAGCACGTTCCCGTAAAGCTCCGTCCGCGCCAGGGGAAGCTCGATCCCGACGATCCGGCGCTATCGGCCTGGTCGTGATTTCGCGGCGAACACCTTCTTCAGTGCGAACGGGCGGGTGACCTCGAGCTGATCGTAGCGGCAATCGGCCGGGTCCTTGTCGGGCCGCCAGCGCAGGAACGTGGTGCCGTGGCGGAAGCGGTCGCCCTCCATGTGGTCGTACTTCACCTCACACACCCGCTCGATGCGCAGCGGCTCCCACGACAGGTCTTTCCCCTGGCTCCAGCGGCTCTGGCCCCCGGGCATCCGGCCGGTCGCCTCCGCCTCAGCCCAACCGCGCCAGGGATGCGTGTCGAGCGCGTTCTTGCGCAGCGGCGCCAGCTCCTTCACCAGCTGCTTGCGCATCGCCATCGAGAACGACGACGTCACTCCGACATGCTGCAGCTGCCGCTCCGCGTCGTACAGTCCGAGCAGCAGCGAGCCGACGGCGTCCTTCCCCGATTTGTGCCAGCGGAAGCCCGCCACCACGCAATCAGCGCTGCGCACGTGCTTGATCTTGACCATGGCGCGCTTGCCGGGTTGATACGTGCCGGCCACCGGCTTGGCGACGACGCCGTCGAGGCCCGCACCTTCGAATTGCTCGAGCCATTGGGCTGCCAGTTTTCGGTCATCGGTCATCGGGGTGACGTGCAGCGGCGGGCGCGCAGCGCCCAGCATTTTTTCGAGCAGTGCGCGGCGCTGGGCTTGCGACATGTCCATCGTGCTCTTGCCCTTCGCGGCGAGCACGTCGAACGCGACAAACGACGCCGGCGTTGCCTGGGCCAGTTTCGCCACGCGGGACGCGGCGGGATGCAAACGCATCTGCAGCAGGCCGAAGTCGAGTCCGCCGGACGTGGCGATGACGATTTCGCCGTCGATCACGCACCCTTTCGGCAGCTGCTCGAGCAGGGTGTCGTGGACATCCGGGAAGTAGCGGTCCAGCGGCTTCAGGTCGCGGCTCTGGATGTAGAGGTCGGTGGCACCGCGGAACACGACGGCACGAAACCCGTCCCACTTCGGCTCGAACAGGAAATCCCCGGTTTCGGGGATCGTTTCCGCCGCTTTCGCCAGCATCGGCTCGATCGGCGGGTCGATGGGGAAAGCGGGGGTGCCTTTCTTCACGCGGCGCTGTCCGCCGGCACGTGCGCGACGTAGGTCAGCTCGCGTCGCTCG
>DATLVL010000188.1:0-11437 GCA_035577525.1 Gemmatimonadales bacterium
CATTCCCGGCTCCGGCGAGGAGGCGCTGGCGGTCCTGAAACCGGGGGCCAACTTCGGGGAAATGTCGATTTTCGACCGCTCCGAGCGGTCCACCGACGCGATCGCCAACAACTCGTGCACGCTGATCACCATCTCGCGCTCCGACTTCGAGCTGTTGCTCGATTTCAACCGCGATGTCGCCTACAAGGTGCTGTGGTCGGTCGTGCGGCTGCTCTCGTCGCGCCTGCGCGCCACGAACGACAACCTCCGGTCGTTCCTCGCCATGTCCATGTTCTGAGGCGTGAAACGCCTCGCCTTCGTCCTCGGGACGGCAGTCGCCGTGACCGGGGGCAGCGGTTGTAGCCCTTCGAGCGGTCCCTCGAACCTCGCCCAGGTTTTCGTCGCTCCCGTCCTCGACTCGCTGTTCGTCGGCGACAGTCTCGGCCCCCTCACCGTCACCTATCTCGGCGACAACGGCCAGCCGGAGCCCACCGGCAGCGTCACCTGGCAGAGCGGCGACCCCACGGTCCTGTCGGTCGACGCGACGACCGGCAAGATCGTCGCGTTGCAATCCGGCTTCGCGCTCGCCCTCGCCTCCGCCCACGGAGTCACCGGCGCCGCCCTGGTCGTGGTGTCGCGTGCACTCCAGGTTTCGCTGCTGCTCGATACTCTCTATTTCATGCCCGGCGACACGTTCACCGTACCGGTGCAGGTCGAGCATCAGGCGGCCGGCGTCCCGACCGTCTGGTTCAAACCGCTGGGAGGGACGAACGCCGTCTTCGCGATCGACTCCGCGACCGGCAAAGACAGCGCCAAGACCACCGGCGGACCGCTGCCGTTCCAGGTGTTCGCCGCCCTGGGACCCGACACCGTCGCCGACACCGGCGCGGTCAAAGTGCTGACGCTCAGCGACACCACCGGGGGCGTCGGATTGTATTCGATTCTCGGCACCGTGATCCGGCGGGTGAACGTTCAGGCCCAGGCGACCAATTATCAGCGCACCGGCGATACCCTCACCTTCCGGTTGCGCGCGTTCCTCACGCAGGGGACGGTGACCGCGGAGGCGGTCGTCGTCACGGTGCGCACCCAGGTCACGTCCGCCGGGCCGCTGGCGATCGATTCGATTTCCCCGAACGAAGCATTCGGCTCCGGATTCGACCCGGTCTGCCGGCCGCCCCGCAACTGGGGCAGCTGGACCACGATCGCAACCGCCAGGCCGATCGTGGCGCTGTCGCGCCCCGCCGGCTCGATCACGATCACGCAGATCGTTCCAGTGACGGGCGGCTTCGCCATCAGCGGCCGGTTCTCGTTCCTCGGGCAGCGCACCGACTTCTACACGGATCCCCTGGGCCTGCTGCCGATCCGCGGAACGTTCGTCGCGCCGCTCACCACCACGACGGGCCGGTGCTAGCGACGAGCTGCGAACATGTGTTCGCCGACCTCGGCGGCATCGCCCCCGGCCGGCTCAGCGATGCGCAGGCGCTCAGCGCGCTGACCCTCGCCGCCGCCAACGCCGCCGGCCTCCATGCGGTCGCCCCACCCATCGCCCAATCCGGCCCCAACGGCGTCGTGATCGTGCTGGCGTGCCACGGCGGGCACGTCGCGATCCACGCCCTCCCCGAGACCGGCATCTGTTTCGCGGACGTCGTCGCCGTCGGGAAAACGCAGCCGCAACGCGGCCTCGACGTCATCATCCGCCGGCTCGACGCCCGGGACGTCCACACCGACGCGCGGCACCGCACCCCGGCTCCTGCAGCCTCCACCAGCCACTCGGAGCGCAGATGAACCAATGGTCCGGCTATGCCGCGCTGCCGCTGCGGCTCGCCGTCGGCGGGGTCTTTCTCCATCACGGCCTCATGAAGCTGCAGCTCGGGCTCCCCGGGCTGGCGGCCTACCTGCATTCGGTCGGGGTGCCGTTCGCCAACATCTTCGCGGTGATCCTCATCGCCCTCGAGACGGTCGGCGGGGGGCTCATGATCCTCGGCGTGCTGACGCGGATCTGGGGGATCTGCTTCGTGGTGGAAATGGCCGTGGCCATCGTGCGGGTGAAACTTCCCGGCCACCAGGGATTCGAGCTGGAGGCACTGCTCCTGGCGGGGGCAGCGAGCCTCGTGGCGCTGGGGGACGGCCCCGTCGCGCTGGGGATGACGCTGAAGCGGGGATGACCCGCTAGTGCAAAATCCGCAGCAAGCCCGCTTCGGCGCTGCCCCGGATGAACGACTCCGCGTCGGTGGCGGAGATCGTGACGCCGGTGCGGGCCCAGTCGGCGGCGTCGTCCTTCATCTGATGGACGATCTCTTCCCAGGTCCCTTCGTAGACGCGTCCGGCGGTGGTTCGCACCCGGTGGATCTCGCCGCCGCCGTTTTTCTTCATTCCCGCGAGCTCGGTCAGCAGGGTGCCGAACAGCTCCAGCTGCCGCGGATCGCGCACCTGGCCGTCCGACCCGATCGCCTCGATTTCCGCCAGCAGGAGGTCGTCGGCTGACGCGTCGGCGGTCAGCTCGCCGAGCCGGCTGTTCCACGGCTTCAACTCCGGATCGTTTTCCTTGAGCTTGTAGACGCTGCGTTTCAGCTCCAGCAGGCGCCAGATCGCCAGGGTGTCGACATGGTCATCCGGAGTGGTGCGCTCCAGGTGGAACAGCGCCGCTTCGTACTCGCCGCGGTCGTAGAGCAGATTCGCGAGGTAGACCCGGGCCTCCGCGTGTCCCGGCTCGAGCTCCAGGGCACGGCGCAGCCAGAACAGCGCGCCGCCTTCGTCCCCCAGGCGGTGTGAGGCATACCCCACGCATGCCGCCGCCTCGGACGAGTCGTTGTGGGCCGTGAGCGCGACCTCGAAGAAACGCCGCGCCTGGTCCAGCACCGACTCGCGGAACAAGGCCCGCCCCACCTGCAGCATCAGGTCATGGTCGTCCTGGAAGCCGAGGCTCAGGATGCGCTCGAAGCAGGTCACCGACCCGGTCCGGTCGCCCACCTTGAGGAGCACTTCCCCGAGGCCGGCGAGGGAGTCTTCATGATCGGGATCGAGGGTGAGGGCTTCTTCGAAGCTCTTGCGGGCCCAGGCGAACTCTTCACGGGCGAGCCGGGCGTATCCCATGCCGACATGGAGCTCGACGGCGTTGGGGTACAGGCTCAACCCCTCGCGGAGCACCTCGATGGCGTCGTCGTATTGTCCTTCATTGTACAGCTGATGCGCGCGGTCGTCGTATTCGTCGGAGCTGAGGAACGGTTCCCCAGTCATTCGAACAGGACCCCTTGGAAGGTTGCGCTATGATATGTAATGGCGAGGAGTTACACAAGCAGGAGTCAGGTGTCGGGTGCCAGGCGTCAGGGGTGTGCCCTGACACCTGGCACCGCTCACCTGAGACCTAGTTGGGCTTCTTCGTGGTGTCGGTCGACGCCGGCGCGGCCGGCTTCGCCTTCGACGTGTCAGCCGCAGCCTTCGGCTTCGGCTTCGCCGCATGACGGACGGTCGTCTTCGGCTTCGCCTTCGACGAGTCCGGCGTCTGCGACGGCGTCTGCGCGGCGGCGAGAACAGGAGCGGCCACGAGCGCCAGGGTGATGAGCATCTTCCGCATAGGTGTTGCCTCCAAGGTTTGGACAACGCGGCTCACCGTGAGCCGCTTCGGCGGTGAGACCCCGTTCCCGGCCTCGGGGTCACACCCCCGGGGTGGGAACAGGAATCAGGGGTGGTCCGGACCGGGCTGGGGGCGGCGGGCGCGGGACACCGTCGCCGGCGCGGGGCGCGGCGGCGGCGGTACGTTGGGGAGGAGGCTTTTCACGTGGGCCAAGGCGGCGGCGTGTGAGCGGCCGCGCTGCAGCTCCTGCACGGCGGCGGCGGCGACGTCCAGGAAGCGCAGCCCGCGCAGCCCCGACTGAGCCGCGGCGACGATCAGGTCCACCGAGGAGTCCTCGGCGAAGCGGTGGCCCACCAGATCCGCCACCGCATGCAGTGCCGGTCCGGTGGGCTCGCCGGGCAGGACCGCGGTCAGCTCCCCGACCAGCTCTGGAGACAGCCCGCGCGACAGCGCCGCCGCGACAGCGGTGACTTCGGCGGGGTCGGTCGGCTGCGACTCCCCCGCTTCGCGCAGCAGGGCGCGTGCGACGCGCAGCTGGCCGGCGGAAGTGCTCACCGCCAGGACGATCTTGTCGGGCGCGACCCCCTTGGCGCCGCCCTCGAACGCCTTCTCGATCAGCGGCTCGGTCGGCAGCCCTTCGCGGTGCGCGGCGACGAGGATGGAGTCGATCGCGGACAGTGCCGGCGGGGGGACGCGGCCGGCCAGCCGCGCAAATCCGCTCTGAGCGGCGAGCGGCGAGCTGGCGGCCAGCAGGAAGGCGACCAGCCGCCGGGCGGTCACCGCGCCAGCGGCCGCACGAACAGCAGGGCGTTCTGGCGGCCGAACCCGTCGTCGACGTAGCGGCCCGCCAGCGGATCGGCAACCCAGCGCTCGCCGTCCACGACGAACATGTACTCGTGCTCCCCGACGGGGAGGACGATCGTGGCGCGCCAGATGCCGTCGTGATCGTCGTCACGCAACACCACCGCGCCGGGCCGCCAGTCGGTGAACGAGCCCACCACCTCGACGGACCGCGCACCGGGGAACCGGCCCACGAACTGGGCGATCCCCTCCTGCTCGCCGAGTTGCGGCCCGGGACCACGCGCGGGAATGACCGCGATCGCGGCGAGCGCCGCCGCGAGGGCGAGACTCCAGATCGGCCGCACCGCGATGGTCACGGCGTGCCGCTCCGTGAGCCACTGCGCCACGCGCTGCCCCAGGCGCAGGGGGGGCCGGCGCACCTCGGCCATCACCCGCGCAAGCACGCTCCCCACTGGCGCCTCGGCGAGCAGCCGTGCGGCTTGCTGCAGCGCGGCGGACTGCTCGCGCTGCAGCGGCGTCAGGTCGTCGGACGGCAGGTCGCCGTCCAGCACCCTTTGCAGTTGAGGATCGATGTGCATCATTCGTACTCCTTCAGTGCTTCCAGCAGGGCCGCCCGGGCGCGGTGCACCCGCATTTTCAGCGTCGGGATCCGCTCTCCGGTGACCGCCGCCATTTCTTCGTAGCTCATCCCCTCGACGTGCTTCAGCAAAAACGCTTCCCGCTTCTCCGGTGACAGCCGGTCCAGCGCCCGCTCGACCTGCGCCAGCTGCTCGGCCCGCTCCGCCGCCGCCTCGGAATCCTGCGGGTCGGCGATCGGCGGCGCATCGTCCAGGGAGAGGTCCGACGTCGAACGGCGGGCGAGGTGACTGCGGCAACGATTTCCGACGATCCGGTACAGCCAGCTCTTCAACCGGCCGGGGTCCCGGCACGTCGCGAGGTGCCGATAGGCCCGCACCAATCCCTCGGCCACCGCGTCGGCCGCTGCATCCGGATATCCCAACATGCGCGTCGCATATCGGAGCAATCCGGCCTCGTACCGGCGGATCACGATCCCGAACGCCTCGGCATCGCCCGCCAGGACCTGAGCCACCACCTCTCCGTCGGTCGGCTCCCGGCCCGTTGCGGACAAGACCCCGGCGCCGATCATTCGGTCACGGTCGGTCACGCGACGCCAATGCTTCCCGCGCGACCAGTAAGAAGCTGGAGCCGCGCAGGCCTTCGCCCTGCACCGCGCCGGCGAACGCCTCGAGCGTCGCCTCCGCACGGCGCCGGTAAGTGCTGTCGCCGGTGACCGCCGCCAACCCGAGCAACAGATGTGCCGCCCATGCATTCGCCCCGGGCAACATGTCGTCCAGCACTGGTTTCATGCGGTCATCGAGCACAATGGCGGGCGCGTCCCGGAGCGCAACGTCGTAGTAGCCGCCGGCAAAATCGGCGAAGTCGCGGTTCAGCACGCCCGCGAGGTCGCGGGCGACGTCGAGATAGCGCTGCCGTCCGGTGGCGGTGTACGCCGCGACGCAGGCGTCACCGACCTGGACCTGGTCCTGCAGCAATCCCGTCAGGGATCCGCTGGTGACGTGGCGCACACCGCGGCCGGGCGCGTACACGCGGCGCAGCAACGTGTCGAGCGCCGCCACGGCGCGCCGCTGGCCCACCGAGTCGCGCAGCGCGTCCGCGGTGGTGATGGCGGATCCGATCGCGTAGCCGTCGCGGTCGGCGAACACCGGCCGGCCGTCCCCGAAGGTCAGCCCCCGCAGCAGTGCCGCGAGGTGCTCCCGTCCGGCGCTGAAGTAGCGTTGCTCCGCCGTGGCGACCCAGGCGATCGACAGAATGCGCGCCAGCGACGCACGCACGATCTCGCGCGGCTCGTCGCTCGTCGCCGCGGCGACGACCTCGGTGTCGAGCATCGCGTCGAGCGCGGTGCGCGCCACCGTCAGCGCCGCGGTGTCCCCGCTGCGGATGTACTCCGTGACGAGCAGTGCCACCGATTGGGTCGAGGCGACGCCGGTCACCGCGTGCCCCGACGCCACCGCGGAGGCGAGGCTCCCGCGCACGGCCGCGACTTCCGACGCCAGGGCCTGCGGGCGCAAGACGCCGTGGGCGCCGAGCGCGCGCGACAGCGCCAGCTGCCGCACGACCGCCGCGTGGCGCACCAGCACGTCGCGCCGGTCGCGAAAATCGCGCGCCACGTCGGGGAGCAGCTGCTTCAGGCCGCGGCCGGTGACGGGGTCGTCGGCCGGGAAGTAGGTGCCGCCGAAGAACGGCGAGCCGTCGGGGGTGAGAAAGACGGTGAGCGGGTAGCCGCGCAGTCCGGCGAGTGAGAGGACCGCGCCCTGATAGCGCTGCGCCACGTCGGGGCGCTCGTCACGGTCGACGCGCACCGGGACGAACAGGGAGTCGATCATCGCCCCGAGATCGGGATCGGAGTACACCTCGCGATCCATCACCGTGCACCAGCGGCAGTCCTCGGCGCCGACGTACAGCAGCACGGGGCGATCGAGCCGGGCCGCCAGCGCGAACACCTCGCGGCTCCACGGCTGCCAGCTCACCGGCTGCCGGGCGGCGCGCGCGAGATACGGCGTCGCCGTGTGCGCCATCTGGTTGACGAGCGCGCCGTGCTCGGATGCGCAGGCCGACGCGACGAGCGCGAGCGAGAAGGTAAGGAAAGGGCGACAGTGCATGCGGGGCCGGAGTAATGTACATACCCGACCCGCCAGGCACCCGTTCCCCCTCCGCGCGATCCTACCTTAATGATGGATCACGAATCCCGCCGTCAGACTGGGCACGGGATACATCTCGTCTCCCACCTTGAGCTGCCGGTACGTGTAATCCGCGCGCAAGGCTGTACGAGAATCGATCGTGACGACGAGCCCCAACCCGCTATTCCAGCCCGGCGCTGCGACGGCGCCACCGGACCCCGCGGCGCCAAGGATGCTCGCCCCCAGGCGCGGCTCGATCGTGACGACGGGGCCGAGCCGCAGATTCGCGGCGAGCGAGAAATCGACGACGCCCGCGAGGACGTCGGCCGCGAAGTACTCGGGATACAGGTCGATGGACACGTCAGCGCCGAAGGCTCCGCGGGGGCTGAAGCGGGCTCCCAGCTCGAAGATGGACTCACCCTCGAACGGGGTCGCGCCGGCTTGCAGGCTCGTGGCAGGACCCTGCGCCATTCCCGGAGAGACGAACACCAGCGCGGCGGACACCATCAAAACCATTACTGCATGGGTGCGCATCGGCGGCTCCGGTGAAGTGTGCGCCGCAACTTCACCGCGCCGTTTCAAGTCGTTTTCAAGCGACGCAAGTCGTTGTCCCGTCCCGTTGTGGCGAACGGGCCACACGCGCGCACCGTCCCCCCGCTCCCCGGTCGCTTCTATGGGGTGTTATAGTTGGTCCGGTCTCGGGGCCTTCGTTCGGCCCCGCATCAACGCCCTGCCCTCCGGAGGAGACCTAATGGCAAAGGCTGGAAAGACCCCGATGGCGGCCGACGAGGGGTACTGCGTGAAGTGTAAAACGAAGCGGAAGATTTCGAACGCGCAGGAAGTCAAAATGGCCAACGGCCGACCAGCTCTTAAAGGAGTCTGTCCGGTCTGCGGCACGGGGATGTTTAAGATTCTCCCACCCAAGTGAACTGAGAAGGCCCGGGCGACCGGGCCTTCTTGTTTCCACTCTCGATTACTGCTCCGCCATGAACGGGTAGGCGAAGTCCGTGGGTGGCGCGAAATTCTCCTTCACCACCCGCGGCGACACCCAGCGGATCAGGTTGAACAGGCTCCCCGCCTTGTCGTTGGTCCCGCTGGCGCGCGCCCCGCCGAACGGCTGTTGACCAACCACTGCGCCCGTCGGCTTGTCGTTCACGTAGAAGTTTCCCGCGGCATAACGCAGCGCGGCGTGGGCCTGGGCGACCGCGCCGCGATCGCGCGCGAAAATGGCGCCGGTCAGCGCGTAGGGAGATGTGGTGTCCACGAGTGTCAGCGTTTCGGCCCACTGCCGCTCAGGATAGACATGCAGCGTGAATACCGGACCGAAGATTTCTTCGCACATCGTGCGGTACGTGGGGTCGTCCGCCTGCAGCACGGTGGGTTGGATGAACCAGCCGTCCTTCCCGTCCACGCCGCCGCCGAACAGGATCTTCACTCCGGCGCCCGACCGCGCCTCCTCGATGTAACCCGAGATCTTCTCGAACGCTTTCTTGTCGATCACCGCGCCCATGAAATTGCGGAAGTCGGCGGGATCGCCGACGCGCACGCGCTCGAGCATCGCCCCCACCCGGTCGCGCACCGCGGGCCACAGCGTGTCGGGGAGATACGCCCGCGACGCGGCCGAGCATTTCTGGCCCTGATACTCGAACGCACCGCGCACGATCGCGGTGGCGAGTGCCTCGGGATCGGCGCTGGCGTGCGCCACGATGAAGTCCTTGCCGCCGGTCTCGCCCACGAGCCGCGGGTAATCGCGATAGCTGCGCAGGTTCTTGGACACCGTCTCCCACAACGACTGGAACACTTCCGTCGAGCCGGTGAAGTGGATGCCGCCGAGATGGCGATCGGCGAGCAGCGCGGCGCTGATCGGGGCGGCGGGCCCCGGAAGGAAGTTGATCACGCCGGGCGGCAGGCCGGCTTCTAGGAGCAGCTTCATGATGAAGTAGTTCGAGTAGACCGCGGTCGCGGCGGGCTTCCAGACCACCGTCGTCCCCATGATCGCCGGCGAGGCGGAAAGGTTGCCGCCGATCGACGTGAAGTTGAAGGGACTGATGGCGTAGACGAATCCTTCGAGCGGGCGGTAGTCCATCAGGTTCCACGTCCCCGCCGCCGAGAGCGGCTGCTCGGCATGGATCCGCTCGGCGAAATGGGCGTTGAAGCGGAAGAAGTCGATCAGCTCGCACGCCGCGTCGATCTCCGCCTGATGCGACGTCTTGCTCTGCCCCAGCATCGTGGCCGCGTTGACGGTCGCGCGGTACTTGCCGGCCAGGAGGTCGGCGGCCTTGAGAAACACCGCCGCCCGCTCCTCGAGCGACGTCCGTGCCCAGTCGGACCAGGCGGCGCGTGCGGCCGCGACTGCCGCGGCGATCTCCTGCGGACCCGCCTGATGCACTTTCGCCAGGACGTGATGATGGCAGTGCGGCATCACCGCATCGGCCGTCTGAGCGGTGCGGACCTCCTTGCCGCCGATGATGAGCGGGATCTCGATCGGCCGCGCCGCGAGCTCGCGCAGCGTGCGCTTCAGCTCGTCGCGCTCGGGCGAACCAGGAACGAACGACTTTACGGGTTCATTCTGGGGGATGGGGATCTTGGGCATGATCGTAATCTAATCGGGGATCAAATGCGCCATCAGCTAACAGCTAACAGCTGTCAGCTATCAGCTATCAGTGCTGATAGCTGACAGCTGAAAGCTGACAGCGTTTCTCAGTTTCGCCCTCCCCGCTTCGCCACCGCGAGACTGTCCGAAATGCGCGTTGCCGTCATCGGCTGTACCGCCCGCTTCGTCCCCCGGGGAATCATCCCGTCGAGATTCGCGAGCTCCACCGCGCTCACCGCCATCACCGTCGACGCCTGTCGCAGATCCCAATCGATCGCCTTGTCATAGGTGTCGGACTGGGAGTGGTGGGTGTGATTGTAGCCGCGGGTAATCTGGTTGAAATTGAAGCCCGGGACGCCGTAGGGCAGGAACGACAGGTGATCGGTGCCGCCCTTCATCGCGTCGGTGACGGTGTCGGCGTTGAGATCGTGCACCGGCCGCAGCAGAGCCCGCCACAGGTAATACAGGTCGGGCCGGCCCTGCAGCGCCTGCCCCGTGATCGCTCCCGCGCCGTTGTCGAGCACGATCACCGCCTGGATCGAATCGGCCTCCGCGGCGTGGGTCTCGGCGTATTTGCGCGACCCGATCAGCCCCTCTTCCTCACCGGTGAACAGGATGAACCGGATCGTGCGCTTCGGCTTCACCCCCGACCGCGCGATGATGCGCGCCGCTTCGAGCGTCGCCATCGACCCGGTGCCGTTGTCCGTGGTGCCGTTGCCCAGGTCCCACGAGTCGAGATGCGCGCCGACGATCACGACCTGCCCGGGCGCGGTGCTGCCCTTGATCTCCGCCACCGTATTCCACTGCGGCACGGAATCGCTGGTCATCGTGTTGCTGATGCTGGCCTCGATCTGCGGCGTGGTGCCGCCGGCCTGCAGGCGATCGAGCATCGCATACTCTTCGTGGGCCACCACGATTCGCGGATAGGGATAGATCCGGTTGGGCGAGCCGCTCATGTTGAGCAGGTCCTGCTCCTTTCCGGCGTCGACGATCTCTCCCAGGGCGCCGGCGTTGCGCAGCACGAAGGGAAGGTCATTGCGGAACTGTGTGATTGCGGCGCGCTGCGCGGAGTCGAGTCCCGGAGGCAGACCGAAGGCGCGGCGGAAGAAATCGCGCTGCCGCTGCGAGTCCGCAGCGCTCATCGGAGGACCATCGTTGTTCCAGACCATCGTCGGCGCGGCGAGCATCACCCACGCTCCCTTCACGCGCGCGCGATTGGCCGCGAGGCTCTCCGCGTTGGAGACGTCGATCCGCACCACGGGTCCACGCACCGGCTTGCCGCCCGTCCCGGGACACCACGCCCAGCTCGCCGCGACCAGATCGTGGCTGCGCGGCGCGATGAGACGCGCCCACATCGGGCCCCGCGTCCAGGTTCCGCCGAAGTTCCATTGCTCGAGGTGGGCGGCGAGGCCGTAGTCCTGGAATCGCTTCAGCGTCCAGTCGTTGGCCGCCCGCGCCGCGGGTGAGCCGGTGAGGCGCGGACCGATGACGTCGGAGAGATAGGAGAGGTTCTTCATGACTTCGGAGCGGTTCATCCCTTCGTCCAGCAGCGCGCCGGCTCCAGCCGTGTCGACCGTGAGCGGCTGCTGCCCCGCGAGCGGGACCGCGACGCAGCACACCAGGACAGGGAGGATTCGAGAACACGAAAAGCGCATACGCCACCCTCGGCATGAGCGTGAAGAAAACTCCCTTACATCTTTAATTAAGTATCGGTCGCCGGAGTCTGGGGCGCTACGCCACGCTGCTGGGGGATGGGGAGGGTGACGGTGAACGTCGTGCCGACCCCCTCCG
>DATLVL010000189.1:0-3306 GCA_035577525.1 Gemmatimonadales bacterium
TCCCCGGTCTTAGCTGAGCTTCGCGATGACGTCGGCTTCCTTGATCAGAATGATCTCTTCGCCTTCCAGTTCGACCTGCGTGCCGCTGTACTTCCCGTAGACCACCCGGTCACCCACCTTCAGCTCCATCGGGACCTTGTCACCCTTCTCCGTCCGCCCCGGTCCCACGGCGATCACCTCGCCCTGGATCGGCTTCTCCTTCGCCGTGTCCGGGATGTAGAGCCCGCCCTTCATCTGCGCGGTCTCTTCCATCGGCCGGATGGCGACCCGGTCAGCGAGCGGGAAGACCTTCAACTTCGTCTTCGTCGCAGTTGGCATAGCGTCCGCCTCCACCAGAAGTAGAACCTTGTAAGTTGTTACAAAATATGACGAGTAGCACTCTGCTACGATGAGTGCCAAGAATTCGGAACGGGAATCTCTCCCACCTCTCCCCTCATGTCAAGAGGGCAGGATCGACCTTGGAAGTCGTGGCTGAACCTAGGGTTGGAACGGGGGCCCTCGCCCCATCCCGAGCGAGTCGAGCAGCGCCTCGGCCCGCTGCGAGAGATCGGCCGGCAGCCCTGCCGCGACCGCCGCGGCCGCTCCGACGATCGCTCCGGTCCGCGTGTCCGCCAGACGCACGTGGAGGACGGGCCCCTGCGAGTCGCCCGGCTCGCGAAACAGGAAGTGCACTACCGCCGCCGTCGGGCCGGAACCGCCCTTCAAGTCCGGCAGCACGACGAACCCGTGACGCCGCATCGCGGCGCCGAGTTGCGCGCTCAGCGAATCAGTGCCGGGAACGTAGAACGCATACCCGTGCAGCGAGGACGGCATGTGGTAGCGGGTCGCCGGAGCGCACGCGACGGCCAGGAGTAGAGGAGCGAGTGCCCGCCTCACTGCACCAGGCGGCGCGCGCCGATCCATTTGGGGATCCAGTAGGACCCTTCCGGATCGTTCGCGTCGAGACGTGACAGCTTCACACCGGTCGAAGAGCTGTGAATGAACTTCCCTTCTCCCACGTACATCCCGACGTGCGTGACGGAGCCGCCCACGCGACCCGCGAACGCGAGAATGTCTCCCGGCAACAGCGAATCCACTACCATCGAGACCGGATTCCCCGCGAGCGCCTGATCCCGGCTGGTGCGCGGGAGGCGAATACCATGGCGGGCGTACGCGTACTGAATCAACCCCGAGCAGTCGAAGCCGTTGTCCGCCGTCCCGCCCCACTGATAGGGACTGCCGAGCACGTCGAGCGCGGTTTCGACGACGTCCATCCCCCGTCCGCTCAGGATCATCAGCGAGGGCTGGACCGCGTCGGACGGCGGGTGATAGGTCGTAGCGGACGTCGCGGACGTCGCGGACGTCGCGTCAAGCGACGGCGGCGTAGCAGCGGTCGCGACCGATCGATGAGGCGAACTCCCCAACCCGATCGTGATTCCGAGTGTCGTGCCGAATCCCTTGCGCGGCGCCCCCGGTTGCCAGAAGCCGTGCGGGCCGCGGTCGATGACCCGATAGCGCTCTTCGAGTCCCACTCCGAGGATCCTGAGCGGCCGCCACTCCAGCCCCATCCCTACCGTCCACAGCGCCGCCAGCGCCTGGTGCGCCGTATCGGCGTCCAATCCGAGGGCGCCGCTCGCCATGCCGTACACCGCGATCGTCGTTCCGCCACGCGGCGTCTCCAGCTCGTAGCCGACGCCGAAGAAGCTGCGCGAGGAGCCGCGGCGCTCGCTCAGCGCCTGCAGCGCGACGCCGTGCCGTAACATCGAGCCGAGCGGCCGGTCGAGCCGGGCCTCGTAGGTCGTCAGGTCCGTTCCCGCCCAGCTGCCGTACAGCAGGCTGAGGTCGCGCTGCTGCGCAGCCAGTGCCCCGCTGACGGCAGCGCTGGCGACGAGCGCGAGTACCACGATGCGTTCAGTGATCCGCAACGTGCGGCAGCTCCAGAGACTCACGTGGCGCCATGTGATGGGCGAGCAGGTGCGGCACGCGGCGCATGAACCGCACCCAGATCCACAACGTGCCGAACCCACACACCGCGGCGCCGGCCAGTCCTGGCGCCACGAGCGCGAGCGGACGGTGGGATGCGAGCACGACGTGCGCGCCGATCCACATCCCGAAAAACGAAGCTCCCCAGGCCCAGAGCGGCGTGAGGAGCCAACCGACGACGACCAGTGCGTGCGCCAACCAGCGGGGCATCCCCGCGACGCTCACGCGCTATTGTTCCGTCTCAGGGACCAGAGCGTCAGCGCGGTGAGCGTCACCACGTACGCTCCGCCGATCAGCACCGGCCAGGCGACCGAAATGATCGTCAATTTCGCGATCACGGCGAGCACCACCGCACCGAGCACCACCGGCGTCGCAATCTGTCCCAGCGAGGCCGGCCCCCGCGCGTTGCGCCCCGCGGTGAGCATGCCGCCCATCCACGCCACGAACGTGCCGAGCATCCACCAGATGGGGAGATACCACCACGTGCTCCCGCCTCCGATCGCATCCCAGGTCCATGGATACGCCTTGAACGGGCGCAGCAGCACGATGTCGAACGCCATGAACACCACCGTGCCCCACAACCCGACCGCCGCGGCTCCCGCGACACCTTCCGTACCCCGCGACCCCACCCATTGTCCCGGAAGGAGACTCGCGAGCACGGCGGCGATGAGCACGAGCAGCGACTCGAGCGCCGTCTGGGCGACGCCGGGGGAAAGCAGCCTGGAGAGCGCCAGGAAGGCCACGACCGAGACACCGGTCATGAGGCCAACCTTGGTACCGCTCGAGAGGATGTGACGGAAATCGGAACGGTCGGTTGCCGGCACGGCGCTGGTGGTCATCGGTACCAATTTAGCGGTCCGGCACTACCAGCCAAGACCCAGCGCCTGGGCCGCCAGGCGCAGGCCGACGAGGGTCAGGTCCGGTTGCACCGTCTCGATCTCCTCCGTCAGCGGCGCTACGAGCGGTGCCAATCCCCCCGTGGCGACCACATAGGGCGGCTCACCGCGCGTCGGCCACTCGGCGCGAATGCGGCGGATCAGTCCGTCGACGGCGTCCACCGTCCCCCAGATCACCCCGGAGCGGATGCAGTCCTCGGTGCGACGCCCGATCACCCGCTCGGGCGGCGTCAGCTCGGTGGCCGGCAGCTTGGCCGTACGGCGCACCAGCTCGTCCGAGGCGGTGCGGATCCCCGGCATGATGATGCCGCCGATGAAGCGGCCGTCCTTCGTGATGCAGTCGAAGGTGGTGGCCGTGCCGAAATCGACCACGATCGTGTCGCGCTCGAACAATGTGCAGGCGGCGAGCGTGTTCACGATGCGGTCGGCACCGACGGTGAGCGGCTCC
>DATLVL010000190.1:0-5873 GCA_035577525.1 Gemmatimonadales bacterium
TCCTCGGCCTCCCGCGGCGTGCAGCGCGCCAGGAACGTCGGCAGCGAGTCGGTCTGCTTCGCCACGGGCCACCCTGGCATGCTGCACGAGTACTGCTCGACGTAGCGGTGGCGCGCGTCATCGGAGTCGAGTGAGCTGGACGTCACCGCTGCGAAAAACGCGCGCTGCCAGGCGTCGACCTGCTCCTTGGTCGGGCGGAACGTCGGCAGCGGCCCGGATCTACGCGGCCGCTCAAGCTCCTCCGGACGCGCGGCCTGGCTCGGCAGGTCGTCTTCGGCGATTCCCGAATCCTCAAAGACGGGCTCACCGATCGCTCGAGCGGCCGTCGGCGTCGCAGCGAGATACTGCTGCTCTGGTGTCGGGTGCCGCACGATCATGCCCGTCCCGTCGACGACGACGGGTCGCCAGGCCCCGCCGTCGTCCGTGTCTGGCGGCAGCGCCAGGCCGACCATCGAGAACGTCGCCCGCCGCTTCGCACCCGTCTCGGCCTTCATGAGCGCGTTCGCGTACTGCTGGCCGTTCAGACGGCCGTACTTGTTCGTCAGTGGGACGTACTTCGACGCGAAGTCTTCGCGGCCGTCCGGCGTCGTCGCCTTGACTTCGACGACGAACATCTCACCGATCGTCTCGCGGCGCGTGACCTCGAGGCGGATCTGGTGCTGCCGTCGGAGCTGCGCCGCGCAGGACTGGTTAGGGTAGAGCTGGAGTTTCTCAGTCCCGTCCGGATCGCGGAAGAAGATCCAGTCGAACGGCCGGCTCAGCGGGTTGAGACCAAGGCTTCGACAGACGCGCAGGTAGTGACCGACGCGCTCGGTGTTCGAGAGCTGCGCCAGATCGCCCGTCCCGAGCACGTGCTCGAGCGCGGCGATGCCCGCCTGCTCGCGAACGGCAATGGCAGTGTCGTCGGTGCTCACGATGTCCTCCATCAACACGGCGGCTCGTCACGCAGGCAGTACCCGCCCAGCCCGTCGTTCTCAATCAGCGCCGAAGCGACGCCCAGGGCTCGGCGAATGCGGGTGATGTTGTTCCGCACGGGCTGCCAGCGTTTCGGCCGCCAGTTTTCGTAGTAGGCCTGGCCCCAGACGCCAGCCGTGATCTCTCCGAGCGTACAGAGGTCGCCGAGGCGTTCGGCCAGGTACGCCAGCACCTCCCAGTCGTACGGCGCGAACGCGCGCTCCAGACCGTCGACGTACACCCGAGCCGGGCCGAGCTGCACCAGCAGTCGCCCCGTCGCGACGTCGCCCGAGCGACGGGCGCGCAGCTCGGCGTGGACGGCGTCGGCACCGTGCCGCTCATGGAGGACCGGGTCATGGCCGTACCGATCCGTACAGGTAGCGCCGCATCCCGCAATGTGCCGAAACCCGGCGGCGATAATCCGCCGCGGGACGACGATGGGCGCAGGCTGTAGCGCTGCTACGGGGGCCGGTGACCCAGCCACCGGCACGCGGCTACGAGGCACCACCGCCAGCGGAGCCGCCAGCCAGCAGAGCGACCGCGAGCACATCTCGCACCAGAGCATGCCGCGCTGATGCGGCCCGAGCGGCTCTTCGCGGCCCAGGAGGGCCGCGCCGCAGGTCGGCCGCGGGCAGCGGGTCGGCAGCCGATCGCGGCCAGGGACCAGCGTCGGCAGTCGATCGGACGACTCGGCGTCGGCTCGGGAGCCAGGCATGCTCCGTTGGGTGTACGAGGTCACGTCCGCTCCCAGGGCTCGAGATACGCCATCTTGAACAGGTCGAACACGGTCCGCTCGTCGCGGGTCTCGATGCGCTCGCCGCTCACGCGCCACGTCAGCCAGCCATCACGCGGCACGATCAGCGGCGGCAGCAAGCCTGGACGGCCGTCCTTCGTCTTCCGCCCGCGCTCGACGACGAGTTGGCGCGAGAACGCGGCAGGCCCTGTACGCAAAAGCAAGACCCATCCGAACCGCTCGGCTACGGGAGAAAAAAGATCCACGCGAGCGCCCTGGTAGGTCAGGTACTTGAGCGTCGGTCCCCAGCGCGGCGAGCCGTTCTTGTCGAGGCGCTTGCTGACGTCGCCGCGATCGAGCAGGACCGACATGCGCCCGGCCAGCAGGTCCATCTCGACGGTGTGATCGGCGAAGAGTCCCGACTCGTGAGTCACGACCTGCGGCACGGCCACGATCTCGACGTCGCCGATCATCGCAAGGCGCCGCCGAAGCGAGCCCCCGACGATCAACTGGTCGGTCGTGTCCACGATCTCGGCCACGAACGCCTTCGCAATCGCGATCGCCTCGGGGCGCAGCATACGCTCGGCCGTTACTGGCATCAGCAGTTCCCCGACCCACGACAGCTCAGCCACGACGCGATCAGCACGGCTGCCCAGAACAGGACGAAGCTCCACGCCATCGCCGCGATAAACACCGCGCCCTCACGCTCGTCGCTCGGCAGGGTCTCGCGGATCGTCTCGGCGATGCCGCGCAGGATCTCGAGCAGGATCACGCTGTCACCTCCAGCAGCATCGGCGCCTGCATGTTCAAGGCGTCGAGGCCGCGCACGACGCGGCCAAGTCGCGATGGGTCGCGGGCCAGCACCGTGCCATCCCCCGAATCTATCCCGAGCGCGTGGGCAGCTCCGATGCGTCCGCCGATGCTTTCGCGGGCCTGACAGCGCCCCATATGGGTCCAGAGGCCGCGCTCCTGGGCTTCCCGGATCAGGGTGACGCTGGCGTCTGACAACTTCCAGGCATCAGAGCCGCCGACGAAGAGGCAGTCGATCTCATCCCACGGCACCAGATCCCGTGTAGCCCCGTCCTGGGAGACGTACGCCACCCGGTAGGCCAGGGAGCGCAGGAGTGGGAAGTAGCGCGGTGACAGTGCGTAGGTGGCCTCGGGATCGCCGTAGACGTTGCCGTTGTCATCCCGGTGCAGGACATCGGGAGCGACCACGAACAGGCACGTCAGCCGTGTGGCGCGCGGCACAGCGCGCAGCCACGCTTCCCATCGCTCGGGACTGAATTTGCTGCTAAACGCCTCGTTATCGACGGCCCAATAGACGCCGCTCTGACGGATCGTGCGGAGTTGCCCGTCAATCGCCGTCGATGTCGGCTGACACATCACGCCCAGATCCCAGCGGTGGCCGGAGTCGAGCACGGTGCCGAGCTGCCCGCTGAGCCAGATCATCGGTGGGCCACCACGGTACAAGCGATGCCCTCGACGGCGTCCCAGCGCGTCCTGACGGTGATGTCGTCGGCTTCGGTCGCTTGGTAGACCTCCTCGGCAATCTCCTGGGTCACCGTTTCGTGGAAGACTGTTCGGCTGCTGAACCCGTCGAGGTAGCGCGCGAACGCCTCCAGTTCCATGACGGCGCCGGTCGGGATGTACGCCACTTCAACGGTGGCGTAATCCATCCGGCCGTTGATCGGACATCGACAGGTGAGCCGACCGGCGAGACTGATCGAGATCGGCTTCTCACTTGGGTCAAGGCTCAGTGTGCGAAGCGCCATGCCGGCCTCCGATTCCGAACGACTGCAAGCACGGCCACCGTCGCCAGCGTGATCCAGACCTTGCCGACCACCAACCCGGCTAAGAACTCCAGACTGCCGAAGGCGAGCCACAGGAACAGCACGCTGTCGACCAGCAGTCCGACCGAGTTGGAGAGCGCCACCGCCGTCAGCCAGTGACGCTGCCTGATCGGCGTGTAGACCGCGAAGTCCGCCAGCTCGGAGACCAGGAACGCGGCGCCCGAGGCTGCGGCGAACGCGGGCGAGATGAGCCAGGAGAGCGCGGCGCCAGCGAGGACCGCACCGACAACAGGCCAGCGGCCGAGCTGGTCCTGCGTGATGTCGCGCAGCGTCAAGGCCAGGCCCGCCCAGAGCACGCCAGCTGGCGCCATCAGGCCGAAGCCGACAGGCACCAGGCCGACCAGCGCCAGCGTCAGATTGGCGGCCACGATGCAGCCGATGTACCCCGCCAGCGCTAGCACGGCTCGATCTCCCTCGCAGCGCGCCAGGCCTGCCACTGCGCCTGCTCGTCGTCGACCGCCGCGTCACCCTCAGAGCAGCGCGTCATCTCGGCGGTGCAGCCGAAGCAGCAGACGTCGAGGTGCGCCACCAGGCCGTAGACACTCCCCACCCAGCGGCCGAAGGCATGGCGGGCGGACGGGCCCAGGTCGGCGTGGATGACTGGCACGCGGGGTGCGCTAGACACGGCGTCTCTCCTTTCAGTCCTGGGTGATGTCGCCCGGGAATGCCAGCGCCGCTCGTCGGGTCAGCCGCGAGCGGCGCTTTCCTTCAGCGTCGTCAAGCGCCGCTGCTCGCGGTTCTTCGTCGCCGAGATCAGCAGACGGGCGATAGCCTGCGCCAGCGCGGCCATGTCCTCATCGCTGATCTGCGCCAGCGCGGCGGTGACGCGCGCGTCGGCCGCGTGGCTAGGACTAGCAGGCTTCCGTGCGACGGACATCATCCTGCCCTTAGCCGATGACCAGACCGTCGAGCTCCTCGGCGGCCAGCGGCGCGATCATCTTGAGCGGGACCGGAATCTTCTTGGCGATCTTGACCCAGGTGCTGAGCGTGCACGGCCGTCCGTGCCAGGCATCGTTGACCGTCTGATACGACAGGCCAGTGCGCCGTGCAATCTCGTTCTGCGAGATGCCGAGCCGGCCAGCGACGATCGCCAGCGATGACAGGGGCGACGTGGTCGAAACAGCCATCGGTTCAGTCCTCTGTGAGCGGCGACATGACGGGCGACGGTACATGCGGCGTTACGACGGCTGACTACCACCGGGACTTACTACGGTACTCACCAGTTGCCCGATAGGCAATCCGTAGCCTATCTACTCACTGTGGAGGTTGCACGCGCCGCACGTAGACTCATCTGCACAATTCACCAGAGAACGAGCACCCGATGCCGAACGTGCCTCGACGGTCACTGGCGGAGGCGTACGCCGCGTGGGTCGACCTGCGCGACGTCACGATTGCGGACATCTCACGAGCGTCGAGGCTGTCGCGGCATGCGATTGAGAACGTCCGTGACGGCGGGAGGCACCAGGTGACGCTGCGCACGCTGGAGCGCCTGGCGTTCGGTATCGTGAGAGGATCATCAGGATCGAGGCGCTATGATGAGATCATCATGGCTGATTGCTACCGAGACCTGGCCCAGGCGGCTGGCTACGGTGACCCGACGATCGATCCCGAGTCCAGTCTGCTCTACCTCGCGATGTACTACCAGTTCCATAGTCCACGGCTTGCGCATCGCTGGACCGCGATCATGGAGCGGTTCGACGCGATGGACCCCGACCGGGCCTGGGAGGCGCTCGAAGCGGCGGAATCTCGTTAGGACACTGAGCTATCTACCGAGTCATGAAGTACATACCGGCTAGAGCCAAGCCCATGTGTACTACACCAACGCCAAGAACCAAGAGTGCCCATACCGCCACGTTATGCGTAGATGAACAACGACCCGTCCGGCGTCGATGCGCCGGGCGGGTCGTTCGATGAGACGCAGAACGTCAGGACGCGGCGGCGAGGGCTTCGTCCGGCCGGGTTGAAGCCGTACAGTGAGCCCAGACCCGCTGAACATCTTCAACCCGGCCAAGCAACGGCAGCACCGCCGCCCCCAGCTCGATCACCTGCCACCCGAGCCCGGTGTAGTGCATCCCCGCCTGGTACTTCCCAGGCTTGAGCCGCTTCGGCGTCGCCCGCTCCAGCACCAGCTTCAAGAACGCGCGCTGGTCTTCGACGGCCCCCTCTCGGAGCATCCACGCCCAGTCCTCGGCGGTATCCAGGATCACGTCAACCGCTGGCCGCTCCGCCATCCGCCGCTGCTGGCCCACCTGCAACGCCGTCAGCCTCGCGATCTCCGCGGCCTGCGCGTCGATCCCAGCGGAGATGACCGCGACCGCTTCGGCGTAGGCCTC
>DATLVL010000191.1:0-5180 GCA_035577525.1 Gemmatimonadales bacterium
AGGATGCAGACGTTGGTTGGATTGAGGTGCTGATTGGCGGCGAAGGAGACGCGGTCGCCGTTCTTGCGCTGATTGGCGAGATCTGCGAGCCGGCCGATGGTCAGCAGGTCCGAGGAGTCGAAGAGCGTGAGCCCATCCTCGCGGCTGAGCCGCTCGCCCCTCTCGATCTTGCTGCTGATAGGGACTAGTGCTGGATCGCTCGGTGCGGCTTTAGCTGATAGCTGATAGCTGACAGCCGATGGCGCAGTTTCGCCTCTCACACGCGTCGTACAGCCAGTGTGACGTTATGCCCCCCGAACCCGAACGAGTTCGACAACGCCACCTCCACGTCGCGCTTCACCGGGTGGTTGGGCGCCGAGTCGAGGTCGCAGGCCGGGTCGGGATTGAACTGGTTGATCGTGGGAGGGATCACGCCGTGTTGCAGCGCCAGCGTGCACACCGCGAACTCGAGCGCGCCCGCGGCGCCGAGCAGGTGTCCCGTCATCGACTTGGTCGATCCGAAGATGAGCTTCTTCGCCTGCGCGCCGAACACCGCCTTCACGGCCGCCGTCTCGGCGCCGTCGCCGTGCGGGGTCGACGTGCCATGGGCGTTGATGTAGCCCACCTGCTCGGGGCGGATGCCCCCGTCTTCCATGGCGAGGCGCATGGCGTACTGCGCTCCTTCACCGTCCGGCGACGGGGCGGTGATGTGGTAGGCGTCGGCCGTCATGCCGTACCCCACCATCTCGGCGTAGATCTTGGCGCCGCGCTTCTTGGCGTGCTCCCAGTCTTCGAGGATGACCATCGCCGAGCCGTCGCCCATCACGAAGCCGTCGCGATCCTTGTCGAACGGACGGCTCGCGGTCTGGGGATCGTCATTGCGCTCGGACAGCGCTTTCATGTTGGCGAACGAGGCGATCGCTACCGGCGTGATGGCGGCTTCCGAACCGCCGGCGATCATGACGTCGGCTTCGCCGTGCTGGATGAGGCGGAACGCGTCGCCCAGCCCGTGCGCCGACGAGGCGCAGGCGGAGACGGTGCAGTAGTTGGGGCCCTTGGCGCCGTAGCGCATCGACACCGCCGCGGCGGCGACATTGGCCATGAACATCGGAACGAAGAAGGGCGACACGCGGCTCGGCCCCTTCTCGATGTAGGCCCGCATGTTCTCTTCGAAGGTGGCGAGGCCGCCCGTGCCCGAGCCGACGATCACGCCGACGCGGCGCGGGTCCACCTTGCTCCACCCCTGCTCGAGGCAGGAATCCTTCATCGCCTGGACGGCGGCGCCCATGGCGAACTGGGTGAACAGATCGAAGCGGCGGGCTTCCTTCTTGTCGAGGTAGAGCCCGGCCTCGAACCCCTTCACTTCACAGGCGAACTTCACCGGCAGCTCCGTGGGGTCGAAACGCGTGATCGGCCCGGCGCCCGAGCGCCCGGCGAGCATCGCGTCCCACGTCGTCTCGACGGTGTTGCCCAACGGTGTCACGAGCCCGAGGCCCGTGACCGCGACACGGCGCTTCACAGTCCCTCGGTCCTCACTTCCCCATCTTGTCGTGCAGGTATTTCATCGCGTCCCCTACGGTGCGGAGCTTCTCCGCTTCCTCGTCGGGGATGTCGATGTCGAATTCCTTCTCGAACGCCATTACCAGCTCGACGGTGTCGAGGCTGTCCGCGCCGAGGTCTTCCATGAAGCTCGCTTCGGGCTTGAGCTTGTCGCGCTCGACCCCGAGCTCCTCGACGATGATGTCCTTCACCTTTTCCTCGAGCTGCTTCATGTCCATTGCCATGTTGCGCCCCGTCAGAAGGTTGGAAGTCACATCACCATGCCGCCGTCGACCACGATCACCTGGCCCGTAATGTAGCTTGCCAGATCGGAGGCGAGAAAGAGCACGGCGGCGGCCACATCGTGGCCGGTTCCCAGTCGTCCGAGCGGAATCGCGGCCTGCAGCGTCTGTTTCGCTTCTCCCGAGATGCCGCGCGTCAGCTCGGTATCGATATAGCCCGGCGCCACCGCGTTGCACGTGACGTTGCGCGACGCCAGCTCGCGCGCCACGGCCTTGGTGAACCCGATCAGCCCGGCTTTCGACGCCGCGTAGTTCGCCTGCCCTTTGTTGCCCATCAAACCCACCACGCTCGTGATGTTCACGATGCGCCCCCAGCGCCGCTTGATCATGCCGCGGGCCGCGAGCTTCGTGATCAGGAACGGCCCCTTGAGATTGGTGTCGAGCACCAGATCCCAGTCGTCCTCGCCGATCCGGAACAACAGGTTGTCGCGCGTGGTTCCGGCGTTGTTCACCAGGATGTCGGTGGGGCCGAGATCCTTCTCGATGTGCCCGAGCGCGGTCTCGATTTCGCTCGTCACCGACACGTCGCAGCGATAGCCGCGCGCGCCGCCGCCGATCTCCTGCGCCGCGGCAACCGCCTTCGCTTCGTCGCGCCCCAGAATCGCCACCTTGGCGCCGACCTCGGCCAGGTCCGCGGCGATCTCGCGGCCGATGCCGCGCGATCCGCCCGTGACGATGGCGACCTTGCCGGTGAGATCGACGTTCATTTCGTCTCCAAGAACGCCGTGATCTCCGCCGCGCTCCCCAGCGACACCACTTCCGCTCCCGGCACGATGCGCCGCAACAACCCCGCCAGCACGCCGCCCGGCCCGATCTCCACGAAGCGCGCTCCTTCGCCCGCGAGCTGCGCGGCGGTCTGCATGCACTGCACCCAGCGCACCGGCGCCGTGAGCTGATCGGCGAGGGTACGCCGCGCCCGCGCCGCACTCTTCACGGTCTCGGCCGTCGCGTTGGCGACGATCGGAAAAGCCGGCTCCCCGAACTCCGCCTTGTCGAGCGCGGCACGCAGCGCCGCCGCCGCCGGCGCCATCAAGGGCGAGTGAAACGCGCCGCTGACCTTGAGCGGCAGCACGCGCTTTGCGCCCGCGGCCTTGCACGCCTCGCCGGCCTTGGCGACGGCGTCCGGGTCGCCCGAAATCACCGTCTGATCGGGGGCGTTGAGATTCGCCGCCACGACGATCGCCCCGCCGATCGAAGCCTTGGTGCAGGCAGCATCGACCTGCTCCGCCGCGAGCCCGAGCACCACGGCCATCATCCCTTTACGCTCGGTCCCTGCCTTGTTCATCAGCTCGCCGCGGCGCCGCACCAGCTTCGCCGCTTCGGTGGGCGACAGCGCGCCGGCCGTGACGTACGCCGAGTACTCGCCGAGGGAGTGGCCGGCGGCGGCGACGGGATGATCCACCGCGCCGGCCACGATGGCGTGGATCGCGACGGTGTGCGCCAGGATCGCCGGCTGCGCGTTCTGGGTGAACGTCAGCTCGTCCTCGGGGCCCTCGAACATGATGCGGGAGAGGGCGACGCCCAACGCGTCGTCGATCGCCAGAAACACATCGCGCGCGGCTGGAAACCGCTCTGCCACATCCCGACCCATCCCTACCCGCTGCGCCCCCTGGCCCGGACAGAGCCAGACCACCGGCGGCGCGGCTACCACTTCACGACCATGCTCGCCCAGGTAAAGCCCGCGCCGAACGCCACGAGCAGCACCGTCATCCCCGGCACGAGCCGCCCGGTGCGCGCCGCTTCGTCGAGCGCGATCGCCACCGACGCCGCCGAGGTGTTGCCGTAGCGGTCGACGTTCACGTACACCTTGTCCATCGGCATGCCGGCGTGCTTTGCCGTCGCCTCGATGATGCGGATGTTCGCCTGGTGCGGGATCATGAGGTCGACGTCCGCGCCCGAGAGCCCGGCGCGCTTCAGCGCCTGGTCGCAGGCGTCGGCCATCGACAGCACGGCGGCCTTGAACACCTCGCGCCCGGCCATCTGGATGAAGTAGCTGTGGTCGGTGAGCAGCGCCGCGTCGGGGGGATGCACCGCCCCGCCGCCGGGGCGGTACAACAGCTCCGCCAGCGTGCCGTCCGACTTCATGTACTGCGACAGGATGCCGCGCTTGCCGTCGCTCGACGGCCGCACCAGCGTCGCGCCCGCCCCGTCGCCGAACAGCACCGCCGTGGCGCGGTCCGACCAGTCCATGATCTTGGTGAGCCGCTCGGCCGCGATCACCAGCACGTTCCTGGCGTGCTCGGCCGCCACCAGCGCTTCGGCGACGTTCAAGGCGTACACGAATCCGGCGCACGCGGCGCCGACGTCGAACGCCGCGGCATTCTTGGCGCCGAGCAGCGCCTGCAGGTCGCACGCTTGCGACGGGAGCAGCCGGTCGGGCGACGCCGTCGCATACACGATCGCGTCGATGTCGAGCGGCGTCAGGTTGAGCTGCTCGAGCACCTGCAGCGCCGCGGCCTTCCCCATGCACGCGTTGGACTCTTCATCGGTCGAAATGCGCCGCTCGCGGATGCCGGTGCGGTCGCGGATCCACTGATCCGACGTATCGAGGATCTTCGAGAACTCGTCGTTGGTCATCACGCGGGCAGGGGAGTAACGCCCCGTCCCGGCGAGCTCGGCGAACGGCCGCTTCATACCGTCACCTGGCTGCGCGACATCTCGGCTTCGATGTCCTGATCGAGGTGGCTCTCCACCGATTGCACGGCGACGCGGATCGCGTTCTTGATCGCCTTGGCGTTGGACGATCCATGACAGATGATCGAGACCCCCTGCACGCCGAGCAGCGGGGCACCGCCGTACGTCGCCCAATCGAGGATCTCCAGCACGCCGCGCATCTCAGGGCGCTGCAGCACGTCGGGCGCGTCCTTCTTGATGAACGCGACGAACACCTTGCCGGCCGATTCATAGAACTTGAGCACGATGTTGCCGGTAAAGCCGTCGCACACCACCACGTCGAGCGGGGCCCCGCGCGCTTCGCCGGCCGGGACGTCACGTCCTTCGACGTTGCCGGCATAGCGGAACCCGTTCTGGGTCTTGAGCAGCTGGTGCGCCTCTTTGGCGACCGCGTTCCCCTTCTCGTCTTCCTCGCCGATGTTCAGGAGCCCCACGGACGGCTCGGCGCGGCCCAGCACGTCGCGCGCGTACACGGCGCCGAGATGCGCGAACCCCACCAGCTCCTTGGCGTCGCAATCGACGTTGGCGCCGGAATCGACCAGCAATATCGGCTGGCGGGCCGTCGGCAACAGCGCCCCGATGGCCGCGCGGGACACCCCGGTGTGCAGCCGCAGAATCAATGTCGACGCCGCCATCACCGCGCCCGTGTTGCCGGCGGAGAGAAAGGCGTCCGACTTGCCGTTCTTC
>DATLVL010000192.1:0-5808 GCA_035577525.1 Gemmatimonadales bacterium
CGACGGGATGACGGCGGACTGGTTCCCGTTTCCGCCCGAGGTCCTGGCCCGGATCTCGAACCGCGTGATCAACGAAGTGCGCGGGGTGAATCGCGTCACCTACGATGTCAGCTCGAAGCCGCCGGCGACGATCGAGTGGGAATGAGCGGCCCGCCATGAACCGCCGGGGGTTCACCCTGATCGAGCTGATCGTGGTGGCGGTGATCCTCGGCCTGCTGGCGTCGATCGCGATCGAGCGATTCGCCAACACGAAGGAGAAGACCTACCTCGCGGCGATGAAGGCGGACCTCCGCAATCTGGTGACCGCCGAGGTCGTGTTTTCGACTGATTCGCTGCGCTTTACCACGGTGATGGGATCGGGCGGCCTCACCTACCAGGTCACCACGGGGAACACCACCCCGTCGATCGTGCTGACGGGAGACGGCTTCACGGCCCAGATCGGAAACACCAACACACCGCGGACGTGCGTGATCTTCATGGGATCGACGCCGATTGCCCCGGCAATCAACGAAGGTGAGCCGGCCTGCCGCTAGATGTTCTTGTCCTCGAGCAACTTCAGGAATTCGGCTGGTTGAGCAAGTGACTTGAGCTGCTCGGGGACGTCTGGCTCCTTGGCGAACTGGGCGATCTTGCCGAGGACCGGGAGGTACTGATTGGAGACCTCGAGCGGCGGTGCGACGATCAGAAAAAAGTAGTTGACGGGCTTGTCATCGATGGCCTTGAAGTCGATCCCAAGGAGCTTGCGCCCAAACGCCACGCGCAGCCGGTTCACCACCAGAGAGCGGCAGTGGGGGATCGCGATGTTCTGGCCGATGCCTGTGGAGCCGAGGGTCTCGCGCCGCTTCAGCATCTTGTAGAGCATCCCGTCGGCCTTCTCGTCGAGCTTTAGAAGGCCCACCAGCTCCTTGAGCACGGCGTCCTTCGAATCGCTCTTCAGAGTCAGATCGATCGCGTCTTCGGAGAAGAATTCACGCAGGTGCAAGTGGCCGTCCGTAAGCGAAGGTGCGGCGCTTAACGTAATGACGAGTTGCTCAAGGCGCAACGCGCTATTACGTTGGTGCGCATGAAGTTCCCGTATCCCGTGGCACACGACGTGCCGTTGTTTCTCGCCCCCATGGCGGGGGTGAGCGAGGCGCCGTTCCGCCAGATCGCCAGGGGCTTCGGCGCCGACGTCGTGGTGTCGGAGTTCATCTCCTCGGTCGGCGTTTCACTCGGCATCAAGCGGGTGCTCGCCGAAATGCGGTTCGAGGAGTGCGAGCGCCCGATCGGCATCCAGCTGTACGGGGCGGATCCCGAGACGATGGCCCGGGCGGCTGGGATGGTCACTGAGCTGTTCGAGCCCAACTACCTCGACATCAACTTCGGCTGCCCGGTGAAGAAGGTGGTCCGCAACAACGGCGGATCGGGATGCCTGAAGGACATGTCGCTCGTGGGATCGATCATCGGCGCGGTCCGGGCCGCGACGCATCTGCCCGTCGCGGTGAAGATCCGCAGCGGGTGGGACGAGTCGCAGCGCGACCCGGTCACGATCGCGCGGCGCTGTGAGGATGCGGGCGCTGCGGCGCTCGCCCTGCACCCCCGCACCCGGACCCAGATGTACAACGGCGCGGCCGATTGGGACGAGATCGCCCGCGTCGCTCTGGCGCTCACCATTCCGGTGATCGGCAATGGCGACATTCGCACCGCGCAGGACGTCCTGGCGATGCGCCGCCACACCGGCTGCGCCGGCGTGATGATCGCGCGCGGGTCGTTCGGCAATCCATGGATCTTCCTGCAGGCGCGGGACCTGCTCCAGGGCCTTCCCATGCGGCCCGACCCGGGGGCCGAGGAACGCTTCGCCGTGGCGCTGGCGCACGCCCGGCTGGCGTTGCGGCTGCAGGGCGACACGCGCAAGACCGCGCTCGAGTTTCGCAAGCACCTCGGCTGGTACACCCGGGGACTGCCGGGGTCCGCCGAGCTGCGGCAGCGCCTCTTCGCCATCGAGTCGATGCGGGAGGCGGAAGCGATCTTCGCCGCCTATCTCACCGAGCACGCCGCGCTCGCGTCGGCGGCTGCATGACCGGTGGCGACCTCGGGCCTCCGCCCGAGCAGCTGCCCTTCGCTACGATCGATCACCTCCGGCCGCTCACCCAGGGCCATCAGGAGGTGATTTTTGCGCAGGGCAAGACGCCGGACCAGGTGGTTGGCATCGCGGAGCGGCTGAACGCGGCGGGCGGCATGTTTCTCGCCACGCGTACGGACGCGGGGCATCGGGTCGCGCTGATCGAGCGGTTTCCGCGTGCACTCGTGAATGAGCTTGGCCGCACCGTCTATCTCCCGCGGGATCCCGAGCCGCCTGCGAGCGGCCGCGGGACCGTGCTCGTGGTCACGGCAGGCACGGCCGATCTGCCGGTCGCGGAGGAGGCGGCGGTGACGGCGCGGGCGTTCGGGAACCGCGTCGATCGCCTGACCGACGTGGGGGTGGCGGGGATTCATCGCGTTCTCAGCCAGACGAGCGTGTTGCGCAGTGCCGCCGTGGTCATCGTCGTCGCCGGGATGGAGGGAGCGTTGCCCAGCGTCGTGGGAGGGCTGGTGCGGGTGCCGGTGGTCGCGGTACCGACAAGCGTCGGCTACGGCGCGTCGTTCGGCGGACTCGCGGCGCTCCTCGGGATGCTCAATTCCTGCGCGGCCGGCGTGACCGTCGTGAACATCGATAACGGCTTCGGCGCCGCCGCGGCGGCCAGCCGCATCAATCACCTGTGAAGCGCACCGGGGGGGAGTGGGTCGCGCGCGGTCTCCGCGCGGCGGGCCTCGTGTGCTGCGTGGTGGCCATCTGGCGCGGCGGGTGGTTGGGGCTCCTGGGCTCGGCCGGGGGCTTCTCCATCGCTTACGGCATCCGCATCGCTCGTGTGGTACGCACGTGGCTGCACGAGCAGGTGCCCGTCACTCCGTCGGATCTCGCGCACACGCTCGACCTGTTGCGCCGCGCGCACGACGCAATCGCCGCGTGGGCGGTGGGGATCGACGAACAAGAAGTCGAAGCCTATGGCGACCCCAGACCCGGCGCCGGCGTGCGGGAGCGGGGTGGGGCCATCGTACAGCTCGCTTCGGTGGACGGTCGCACGCATGTCGCCCGCGAGGACGAAGGGACGTACGTGGCGGTGGGCGACTTCCCCTACGGCGCGGGATTGCTGCTCTCCGAGCGCGATGCCGATCCCGAGATCGCCCAGGCGGTGACCGAGGAGTTGCGGCGCATCGTCGCCGCGATGCGGCTCGCCGAGCTCGAGGTCCCCGAAGGGCAGTTCCAGCTCGTCGCCCGCCAGCTCGCGATGATCGCGGCAGGAGCGCAGACGCTCGAAGGCGTGGCCAAGGCCGGTGCCGAGCTGGCGCAGCAGCTGGCTCAGCGCGGCACTGCTGTGGTGATCCTCGACGCCACCACCCAGGCAGCGCAGGTGCTCGCCGTGTCCACGGCCGCCGATCGCCGGCTCGCCGGGCTCAGCATCTCCGCCGACGCCCCGGCGATCCGGGCGATGCAGACCGGGCTCCCCGTCGTGACCCAGGCGAACGAGGACATCTTCGGGCCCGGCGTACCCGAGCGCCGCCGTCAGGAGCGCGCCGGCCAGGCCTACCCCCTCATGGACGGCCACTTTGCGATCGGTGCGCTGGTGCTCCTCGGACCCGCGATTCTCCCCGAGTCGCCGCTCGCCGACCAGGTGGGCCAGCTGGTATCGGAGCTGGGGCCGCGCCTCGCGGCGGCCCGGGCGGTGCACGAGGCGGAGCAGCGGGCGGTCGTCGATCCGCTGACGGGGCTGCGCAACCGGCGCGAGTTTGAGCGCCAGATCGAGTCGTTCCGGGCGAAGCAACAGGAGCGCGGCGACCGCGGACCCACGGAGCCGGTCACGCTCGTGTACGCCGACCTCGATCGCTTCAAGGCGCTCAACGACGGCTTAGGCCATGCTGCCGGAGACGCGGCGCTGCGCCACTTCTCGGGCGTCCTGTCGAAGCAGATCCGCGATCGCGACCTCGTGGCGCGCATCGGCGGCGAAGAGTTCGCCGTGTGGCTCCCCGGGACACCGCTATCGGAAGGGATGGAGGTCGCCGAGCGTATCCGGCGCGCGGTGGAAACGGAGGCGTGGCACTGGAATGGCTCACGCTATCCTCTCACCGTGTCGTGCGGCGTCGCTGCCTTTCCGGAAAGCGTGGGCGACGTGAACAACCTGCGAGGCACCGCCGACGCGGCGTTGTACCGGGCCAAACAGGATGGTCGCAACCGGGTGGCGCAGGCGGCGCCCTACGTGCCCTGACCGATGAAGCGCAAGGATGTCGCCAGGGCCTTCCGCGTGAAGGATGGCGATGGGTTCCGCCTCTCCCGCACCGATCCCGCCGAGACGCTCGGGTTCAAGTCCAAGGACGAGGTCGCCGAGACGGTGGCGCGCGGCGTGGAGCGATTGTCGGCCCTACAGGAGAAGCTCTACGCGCAGGACCGCTGGGCGGTGCTGCTCGTCTTCCAGGCACTCGATGCCGCCGGGAAGGACAGCACGATCAAGCATGTCATGTCGGGGGTGAATCCTCAGGGGTGCCAGGTCTACTCCTTCAAGGCTCCCTCGAATGAAGACCTGGAGCACGACTTCTTCTGGCGCGCCGCCAGGTGCCTGCCCGAGCGTGGTCGCATCGGCATCTTCAACCGCTCCTATTACGAAGAAGTGCTCGTCGTCCGGGTCCACCCCGAGATCCTCGCCCGCGAGAAGCTGCCGCCAGCCGTGGTGACGAAGAACATCTGGAGAGAGCGCTTCGAGGATATCGTCGCCTTCGAGCGGCACCTGGCGCGCAACGGCACGCTGGTCCTCAAGTTCTTTCTCCATGTCTCGCCGGCGGAGCAGCGCCGCCGCTTTCTCGAGCGACTCGATAAGCCGGCCAAGAACTGGAAGTTCTCGGCCGCCGATCTCGCCGAGCGGCAGCACTGGAAGGCGTACATGCAGGCGTACGAGGAGATGATCCAGCACACGGCGACGCCCGGCGCGCCGTGGTATGTGATCCCCGCCGACCACAAGTGGTTCACGCGGCTCGTCGTCATGGAAGCGATCATCGCGGCGCTCGACAAGCTTGACCTTGCGTTCCCCACGGTGCCATCGGGGGAGCGCAAAGCGCTGCAGGCCGCCCGCGCGGAGCTGGAACGGGAGGGAAACGCTTGAATTCGCGGCCCGAGGCCGCTACGTTCGCCGCTTGAGGGGAGGGGGCGACAGGTTTCGACGGGTTTGGTGAGGAGATCGTTGCGTGCCCAGGTCGTCAGTCACCTGGCTAAACAACTGGCAACAAGCACAACTGCCAATTCAAACCTGGCACTGGCTGCGTAAGCTTCGGCTTCACGCACCTGCGTGAGTGGCAGCCCGCCTGAGGCGGCGCTCACGTATCGCAAAGTCGGGCTGGCGTGAGACGGGGCCTGAACGGCTCACGCAAGAGCTAGCTAAGGGCTTGTTGCCATCTGGGCGGGTGGGGTGCCTGGGTGGCGAGACCAATAAGCCCCGCCTACGCACGTAGGAGCGGTCTCGGAGCCTGGCTCGGACCGGGGTTCGATTCCCCGCGCCTCCATTTCACATGTTCATCGGGCACTTCGCCGTCGGCTTCGCGTCGAAGCGCGTCGCCCCGAAATCGTCGCTCGCGGTGCTGCTCGCCGCACCGCTCTTGGCCGACCTCCTCTGGCCGGTGTTCCTGCTGCTCGGGATCGAACGGGTAGAAGTCACTCCTTCGGCCAATCCGTTTCTGAATCTCACTTTCCTGTCCTATCCCTGGTCCCACAGTCTCGTGATGGGATGCATCTGGGCGCTGCTG
>DATLVL010000193.1:0-2269 GCA_035577525.1 Gemmatimonadales bacterium
GGACTGTTGCGGGCGCTCGCCAACTCGAACAAGCTGCAGGATCTCCTGCTCGCGGAGATGAAGCCGGGACGCAGCGGCAACGAGGTGTTGGCAGCGACTCGAGGCGCGATGAAAGCCGCGGGGATCAACGGCACGATCTACACGCACCCGATCGGCGACCGCGGCCACGGCGCGGGGCCGTTGATCGGCCTGTGGGACCACCAGGAAGGCGTGCCGGGCCGCGGCGACGTGCAGCTGCACAAGAGCACGTGGTTCGCGATCGAGCTGCAGGCGACGACGCCCGTCCCCGAATGGCATGATCAGCCGGTGATCTCCGGACAAGAAGAAGATGCGGAGCTGGGGGCGGATGGGGGGATGCATTGGATACTCAGGAGACAGACGGAGTGGCATTTGGTGAAGTAAAGCGCGGACGCCGAGACGTCGAGCTGCCGAGGTAGACGCAGGAGCCGCCGAGCCGCTGAGTGGACGCCCAGGAATTAGGAGGGAGGAGAGACTGACCACACAATCGCTCGGCACCGGCGAACTCCGCGCCATCGAAACCCCCGCCCTGCTTCTGGATCTCGACGTCGTCGAGCGCAACCTCGAGCGCATGGCCTCCCGTGCGAAGCAGCTCGGCGTGCAGCTACGCCCGCACGCCAAGACGCACAAGTGTCCCGAGCTAGGGGCTCGGCAGATCGCGCACGGCGCCGTGGGGCTCACCGTCGCGACGCTCGCCGAAGCCGAAGCCTTCGCCGACGCCGGCATACAGGACATCACCTGGGCGTTCCCGATCGAGCCGACGCACATCGTGCATGCGCAGCGCATCGCCGCGCGACCCAACGTCACGCTGCGCGTGCTCACCGACGACCTCGAGACCGCCCAGGCGCTCGGCGGGTCGGGGCTGCACGTCTGGCTCAAGGTCGACTGCGGCCTGCATCGCGCGGGGGTCGATCCCACGTCGCCCTACGCCATCCGGGTCGCACGCGAGCTGGCGCGCGAGGACGGTCTGGTGTTCGACGGCATCCTGACGCATTCGGGGCATTCGTACAAGACGCGCAACAAGGAGGAAGCGGCGGGGGTCGCGGAAGAGGAGCGCCTCGTGATGGTGCAATTCACGCAGCGGCTCGAGGTGGCGGGGATCAAGGCGCGCGCCATCAGCGTGGGGTCGACGCCCGCCATGTCGGCCGTGCGGGACTTGACCGGCGTCACAGAGGCGCGCCCCGGCAACTACGTATTCTACGACCGCACGATGGTGGAGATCGGATGCTGCGAGCCGCAGGACGTAGGGGTGACGGTGCTGGCGAGCGTCGTGTCGCACCAGCCGGGGGCGGATCATTTCGTCATCGATGCCGGCGCCTTGGCGCTGTCGAAGGACCCGGGACCGACCCACCTCGATCTGGCGCCGTCGTTCGGGGACATCCGCGGCCATCACGCGCTGCACGTGGCGTCGCTGTCCCAGGAGCACGGCGTGGTGCGCGGCTCGCGCCGCGCGCTGCGCGAGCTGAAGGTCGGCGACCGGATCGAGATCGTGCCCAACCATTCCTGCCTCACCGTCGCGCACTTCGATGATTACCATGTGATGCGAGATGGACGGGAGATCGATAGGTGGCGGATTAGTAGAGGGCGCTAGAGTCGACACGCTGAAGCGTGCGCCTCCAACTGCACTGTGCGACAGCACGGTGTTTTCTCAGGCACACTCTTCAGAGTGTCGACCCTTCTGGAGGTATGAATGACTCGCATTGTCCTCCGACATATCGTGTTGGCCTTTCTCCCGCTCGCGATCGGGATCGGCGCCGGGTGGGTGTTCATCAATCAGCAGCCGTCGTGCGGCAGCATGGTCGGCCCGCTGTTCTCCGCCAAGTGCGGGCGGATGCTGGTGCAGTATCAGCTGTGGTTCCAGACGATGGGGACGGGCGTGGGCGCGGCGCTGGTGGCGTCGCTCGGGATCTGGCTGGAGCGGAGAAGGGTGAGGAAACGGAGCGCTGTACGAGTACCGGTAGAGGAGCCAGCTTCAGACACGCCGGCCTGATGGCGGTCGATAAAGCGGCGGTCGATTAGGCGGCGGACGATAAGGCGGCGGTCGACCGCCGTTTCACCGACCGCCGCCTCACTGACCGCCGCTTCACCGACCGCCGTCTAGTTTGGAGTCCATGGATCTCGCCCACCACGTCGCCGCCAACCTTGAAATTCGACATTCGATATTGGACATTCGACATTTGCCTTTATTTCTCCACTAGATTCTTGGGATGTCCTTCTCCATCGAGCCCGCCACACCCTCCGATCTCCCCGC
>DATLVL010000194.1:0-2604 GCA_035577525.1 Gemmatimonadales bacterium
CAAAATAGCACCTCGGGCTATCTTGGTGGTCCAATGGCGTCCAAGGGCTGGGCCCGCTGTCTCGATTCCGTAGCGGACGTCCTCCGTCGCGGTGCCTGGTACCCGATCGTCGAAGAAACCGCCGAGCACGTCGTACTCGACGTGCACGAGCGGCGCATCCGCCTCTCCCGCGCCGACCTGCAGGTGCGCCTCACCCCGCCCGACCACTGGAGCATCGTCGTCCGCACCGGCGTCATGCGCCCCACCCTGGGCGGCACCAAGGATTCGGTCACCCAGACCTACGCCGTCTGCCCCTCCTGCAACGAGCGCCAGGAGTTCAACGGCAAGCCGACGCTGTTGAAGTGCACGCGGTGTAAAGGCGAGGCCTCTGTCGACTGGTCGGTTACCTGCTAAAACGAATGTCCAATGTAGAATGTTCAATGCTCAACGCTCATTTATTGGACATTGATCATTGAACATTCTGCATTCTACATTCGTTTTTATTTCACTCCACTCGGCTCCAGCCTGTCCAGCACCGGCCCCAGCAGCCGCACCGCCACCCAGCACTCCGCCGCGAGTACCGGCGCTCCCACGATGGCCCACACGAGTCCCGTAGCGATCGGGCCGGCGCCCAGCACCCGGGCGAGAATCGCCGCAACCCCTCCCACGAGGGCGGCGGGGAGCACCGCGACGCCGAGCGCGATGCCCGTGCCCAGGAAAGTGACGATGCGCTGGCCGGTGGCCTCGAAGCCGGTAGCGCGCTCGGGACCGATGGCGCTCCAGGCGGGGAACAGCAGTGCCGCGGCGTTCTGCACCAGGAACAGCACGACGACGACGGGCGGCGTGGCGATCACCGCCCCGGCGAGCAGGGCGAGCCGGTCGCCGATGCCGATCCGGATGCTGGCGCTCGCCAGCGACGCGACGAACGCCGTCGTCCACCCCACGATCGCGATTCCGGAGATCACGAGGGCGGGGCCCAGCACTTCGGCGCCCACGATGCCTGCGCCGGCGAGCGGCAGCGACTTCAGCACGTCGAGCAGTTCGAGGTCGCGCCGCAGGTCGTAGCGCAGCGCCAGCGGTCCGAACAGCACCGCGACGCCCGTGAGGGCGATCGCCAGTACGGCGACGAGGTTTGGTCCCCCCGCGGCCCCCGGCTGCCCCAGCACCACCCCCATCGCCACCACCATGAGCAGGATCACGAACAGCGTGCGCAGCCGGAATTCGCGCAGCGCCCCGGTGACATTCTTCCAGACCAGGGCGGCCCCGGGGGTGCCACGGGCGCCGAGCCGGAAGATCGGCGCGGTGCCGCCGGGGCGCGCGCGCGGCGCCTCGCTGCGCCCCTTGCGCATCGCCTCGATACGACGCGCGACCTTGTTGGCGTGCTCGACCGCCGCCTCCTCGAATGCGAGCGTCGAACGCACCACCCACACGTAGAACACCGCGGTCACGGCGAGCGCCTGAGGGAAGCGCGTGAGGAACTCCCGCGCGTTCGTGGCCACGATCGGGCCGGTGACGGCGAACAGCGGCCAGGTGACGACGCCCAGCACCCCGTGGCGCAACGTGCTGGCGAGCACCGCCAACACGGTCGACGGGTCGGTCTGAAACGCAGCGACGACCGCCGGGATGGCGCCGCGCACGCCCCACCACAGCCCCAAGAGGACCAGCGCCACCACCGCGAGCGTGAGCAGCCGGCGTCGCAGCCCCGTGATCCCCTGCTCGGTGAGCGAGGCACGCACCAGCGCGGCGCTCGCCGCGTGCAGCTGCAACATGAAGTAGAGCAGCCACAGGGAGGGGACGCGGATGAACAGCCGCGTCGCCAGATCGGCGCGCGAGAAGATCAGGACGGTGAACGTTGCTGAGAGTAGGAGCGGCAGCTGGCTGCGCAGCATGCGGAACTGGATCACCGCCCGGCGCGTCAGCGGGGCGGGGAACACGAAATCGGTCTCGGCGAGCTGGAAGGCAAAGGGCGTCTCGGCGGAGCCGAACACCCACGTCAGCAGGATCGTCACCCCCACGCCGAGCACGGCGATGACCCAGCCGATCTCGCTGCCCGACACGAACCCTGCCCACGTCGTCCCGGGCCGCATCCAGATCCAGTAGAAATAGCCGAGGCCGACCAGGAACCCGACGAAATACTTCGGCTGCCGCAGCCGCTGCACCCGCCGACGGAATGCGTTGACGAAACTCCGCTGCGAGAGGTAGAGCGCGGCGTCGATCACTGGCCGTTAGGGGGTGAGGCCGTCAGTGCGAGGAAGACATCCTCGAGACTCTTGCCCGCGAGGTCGGGCCGTCCGGCGAGGATCTCGGGCAGTGTCCCGATCGCCACCATCCGGCCGCGCTGCATGATCAGCACCCGGGTGCAGATCTCCTCCACGAGGTGCAGCAGGTGGGAGGAGAGCAGCACTGCCGCCCCGGCGCGGGCGCGCTCCACGATCGTCTGTTTCATGCGGCGGATCCCGGCGGGATCGAGGCCGGTGAGCGGCTCGTCGAACAGCAGCACCTGGGGGTCGTGCAGCAGGCCGCAGGCGATCACCAGCTTCTGGCGCATCCCGCGCGACAGCTCCCCCGGCAGCGCGCGGGCCTTATCCGACAGCTCGAGCTCCTGGAGCAGGGGAGCGATTCGGG
>DATLVL010000195.1:0-3739 GCA_035577525.1 Gemmatimonadales bacterium
CGCGGCGCGCCTCGTGCGGAGCGCGGCATGAAGTTCCGGCGCCACATGCCGCCGTTGCATCAATTGCATATCCCCTCGATCCGGTTTCCGGGGATCCCCGAAATCGAGCGCGAGGAAGCGGTCCGTTGGGGATTTTGGCTCGTCGTGGCACTGGGCATCGGGTACCTGATCGCCGCGATTTTCGTCTTCCCCGCTCCGCTCTTTCCGCACCATCAGGATGTCCCCCAGGTGCTGGGGATGACGATCGTCGACGCGCGCAAGGCCGTCACGACGGCGCACTTCGTGCCCTCTGACGCTGGCAGCGAGCCGCACCCGTTCGCCCCGGTCGGCACCGTGATCTGGCAGGATCCGCCGGCCGGCGTAGAAGCTCCCTCGGATATGCACGTGGCCCTGACCGTGAGCGCCGGACCGCCGCGCGTGCCGGTCCCCGATGTGTCCGGACTGGACGGCGGACTCGCGACACGGCTGATCAATGCGGCGGGACTCACCGTGAGCAAGGTCGAATCGGTACAGGCGGCGTTTCCGACGGGGCTCACGATGATGACGCGGCCAGCCGCCGCGACGGCACTGGCTCCACGCAGCGGCGTGGGTCTCGTGATCAGTCGCGGCGCACCGACGATCACCGTCCCCGATCTGATCGGGCTCTCCGTCGGGGACGCCAAGACGAAACTGGAAACGCTCGGTCTCGAGCTGGGCGGCGTGACGCGCAAGCGAACGACCGAGTCGACACCCGGGACGATCATCGCTCAGCGTCCGGCCGCCGGCACGCTGGCCGCTCCCGGGACCGACGTCGACGTCGTGTCGGCTCGGTTGCCGCAATGAGCGGTGCCGTACGCATCGCGCCGAGCGTGCTGTCCGTCGATCTGGCGCGACTGGCGGAGCAGGTGCGAGTGGTGCTCGACGCCGGCGCGGACTGGCTCCACGTCGACGTGATGGACGGCCGCTACGTCCCCAACCTCACCTTCGGCGCGAACATGGTCGCGACGCTGCGCGCGCTCACCGACCGGCCGATCGACGTGCACCTCATGGTGGTCGAGCCGGAGCGCTACCTGGAGCCGATGGCGGAGGCGGGGGCGTCGGGGTTGACGTTCCATCCCGATGCGACGGTGCACGTGCAGCGCCTGCTGTCCGCGGTGCGGCAGCGGGGGCTGCGCGCCGGGCTGGCGCTGAACCCGGGCGCGCCCCTGGCGCTGATGGAGGAGGTCATCGCAGACTTGGACGTGGTGCTCATCATGTCGGTCAACCCGGGATTCGGCGCGCAGCATTACATCCCTGCGTCCACGGACAAGATCCGGCGGGCGCGCAGCGCGCTCGATCGGGCCCGGTCGCCCGCGTATCTCGAAGTGGATGGCGGGATCGGCCCCGACACGATCGCGGCTGCGCATGCCGCCGGGGCGGACACGTTCGTGGTGGGCAACGCGCTGTTCTCGAGCCCTGACCCGGGGGCGATAGTGCGCGAGCTGCGGCAGCGCTGCGCGGTGAGCGTGTAATGCAACGGCGCCGCCTCACCCTGTTCCTCGGCCTGGCGATGGCCGCCGTACTCGTGGGCGCGCTGGTGATCCGGATCCTGCCGCAGATCCAGCTCGTCGGCGTGGGCTCCACCGCCCCCGATTTTCACGCCATCGATCTGCGCAGCGGCAAGCCCGCGAGTCTCGCCGACTATCGCGGCAAAGTGCTGTTGCTGAATATCTGGGCGACCTACTGCCTGCCGTGCCGCGTCGAAATGCCGGCGATCGAGCGGTTGTCGCGCCGCATGGCGGGCACCGACTTCCACGTCCTCGCCGTGAGCGTCGACGTCGTCGATTCGACCGAGGTCAACGCCTTCGTCAACCAGCTGGGGCTGTCCTTCGACGTGCTGCACGATCGTCAGGGCGTGATCGAGCAGCAATATCAGACGACGGGGGTACCCGAGAGCTTCGTCATCGACCGGCACGGCGTGATCGTGAAGAAGGTCATCGGGGCTTCGGAATGGGACGGCCCGGTGAACGAGGTCCTGATCCGGCGGTTGCTCGATGAACACTGAGCCGCGGCGCGGTCTGTTCCGCAACTGGCCGCTGAAATTCGCCGCGGTCGTCCTCGCCCTCATTCTGTATGTGGCCGTTGCCGCACAGGAGCAGGTCACCCAGGAGCAGCCGATGCAGCTCCAGGTGCGCGTACCGCCCGGCCGCACGCTGCTCGGCGCGCCCGAGTCGCTCACCGTCGTACTGCGCGGCAAAATCGCGGAGTTGTTACGGGCGCGGCTGTTCCATCAGGTGCTGGTGCTGCAGGTGCCGGAGACGCTCAGCACCTCCACGTGGACCACGACGCTGCAACCCTCGAGCGTCGAGATTCCCAAGGGCACCGACGTGCAGGTCGCCGAGATCAAGCCCGGGACCGTCACGGTGCAGCTCGACTCCGTCGCCTTCAAGGACGTACCGGTCGTCGCGCGCGTGAGCGTGCGCCCCGATTCGGGCCAATCGCTCGAAGGCGGACTGCAGATCATGCCGAGCGTGGTGCGTATCGTCGGCCCGCGCCGGCTGCTCGCCGCCATCGAATCGGTGGCGACGATCCCCACGGCGCTCGACGCCGTGCGCGGCGGCTTCAGCCGCACCGTAGCGCTCGACACGGCGCCGCTGGGCCTGGTGCGGCTCGCCCCCAAGGAAGTACGCATCTCGGGGTCCACCCTCTCCGTGTTCGAGCGCGTCTTCAACCTGCTGCCCGTCGAGAGCGGCGCGGGGCCGCTCACGGGCTACGAGCTACGCCCGCCGCGTGCCAACGTGGTGGTGCGCGGGGCGGAGGCTGTCGTCGCCGCGCTCACCAAGGACAGCCTCAAGGTGATCATCCACCTCGGCGGCCCCGTGTCTGACAGCACGACGGTGCACTTGATGGTGCTGGCGCCCCGGGGCGTCACCGCCCGGGCGATCCCCGAATCGGTGCTGGTGGTGCGGAAGCGCGGCCGTGGCTGACGTCGTCCTGGGGATCGAAACCTCGTGTGACGAGACGTCGGCCGCCGTGCTGGTGGGCGGCGCGACGCGACCGCCCGAGCTCGCGAGCCTCGTCATCCTGTCGCAGGACATCCACCAGGTGTTCGGCGGCGTCGTCCCGGAGCTGGCGAGCCGCGCCCACCTCGCGGCGCTGCCGGCGGTGGTCGACCGGGCGCGCGCCGAAGCCGGTCTCGCCTGGAGCGCCATCGACGCCGTCGCCGTGACGGCGGGGCCCGGACTCGTCGGGGCGCTGCTCGTGGGTGTCGTCTACGGCAAGGCGCTCGCCTACGCCCGGGACCGCGCCCTCATCGGCGTCAATCACCTCGAGGGTCATCTGTTCGCCCCCGCGATCGAGGATCCCGAGCTCGCCCCGCCGTTCGTGGCGCTGCTCGTGTCGGGCGGCCACACGATGCTGCTCGACGTGCCGGCGTGGGGACGCTACCGGCTGATGGGGGCGACACGCGATGACGCCGCCGGCGAAGCGTTCGACAAAGTGGCGACGCTGCTCGGCCTCGGCTATCCCGGCGGTGCCGCTATCGAGCGGCTTGCGGCCACCGGAAATCCCGACCGGTTCTCGTTCCCCCGGCCGATGATCGATCAGGGCCTCGAGTTCTCGTTCTCCGGCCTCAAGACCGCGCTGCTGCACGCCGTCCGCGGGTCGCAGGACTTAGCGCGCGATCGCGCCGACCTGGCGCGCGGCTTTCAGGACGCGGTGCTCGACGTGCTGGTGGCGAAGCTCGATCGCGCGGTGCGCCAGACCGGGTATCGCACGGCCG
>DATLVL010000196.1:0-6857 GCA_035577525.1 Gemmatimonadales bacterium
TCACCGCCGTGTACACCACCACCACCACCACCAGCCACCGCACGTACGTCAGCGACAGGCTCTTCACGATGTACGCGGCGATCAACACGGCTGGAATCCCGGCGAGCATCAGCACCACCGACGCCCGCAGCGAGTAGCTCCCTTGCTTGATGAACCGCATCCCGGCGATCGGCATCAGGAAGGCGCACGACCCCATCATGATCGGAAAGGCCGCCGTCGGATTCATACCCAACAGACTCACGAGAATCAGGCACGGCGCATACAGCCCGATACCGAGCGTCATCAGCGCGCCCAGCGCAAAGTTGCCGAGCAGCCCCGCCACGAGCAAAGGACCGCGCAGCGCTTGCGCCGCGCCACCCCCGGGCACGAGCTGCAGCTGCGACAGCAGCATGAGTGCCGCGGCCGCGAGCAGGGCGCAGCCCATTCCCACCTGGATCTTCATTTTCGGCCAGCGGCTCACCACCCCCGCGCCAAGCCACGCCCCGAGCACCGACGCCCCGATCATCCCCACCAGCGTGAGCGAATCGACGGGGACGATCTTTATGTAGATGAACGCCTGCGCCACGGTCGGCAGCGCGTACGCCACGTTCAACGTTCCCGGGATCCACTCGTCACGCACGGACTTGCGGAGCTTGAACATCGAGGTCGTGGTGGCGAAGTTCCCGATCCCGAGCGTGTCGAAGAAGCACATCACGAACCCGACCGCCGAGTGGAAGCGGGTCGCCGGCGGGTCGTCCGCCATACGCCCCGCCGCCTGTGCCTTGCGCACCTGCCAGCGCCAGGCCGCGATGAACCAGATCGTCACCGCGCCAAGGGCGAGAAAGATCAGTGTCTTGGGATTGGTCATGGGGGCCGAACCTAACCGCCGGCCGGCCGGTCAGCGAGCGGGGACAGGGTGAGCGGCCTCCCTGCCATCGCTGCCCTGGGGTTCTTCCTCGGGATGCGCCACGCCACCGACCCCGACCACGTGATCGCGGTCTCCACCATCGTCACCCGCGCGCGCGGCTCGACGAGCGCCGCCCTGATCGGCGCCGTCTGGGGCGTGGGGCATACGCTCACCATCCTCATCGTCGGCGCCGGCATCATCCTCTTCGGCTGGGTGATTCCACCGCGCCTCGGCCTCTCCCTCGAGCTGTCGGTCGGGATCATGCTGATTCTCCTCGGGATCATGAATCTCTCGGGCCTCCTGGCGCGTGTGCCCGTGGGGCAGGGAACGCATTCGCACGCGCATCCCCACGACGATTACGTCCACACGCATGCGCATGGCCACGACCCCGAATCCCATCCACACCGCGCCGACCAGACGCCCGTCGCCTGGCTCGACCGGCATTGCGGACGGCTCGGCGCCTACCAGCTCTTGCGTCCCCTCGTCGTCGGCGTGGTCCACGGCCTCGCCGGGTCGGCCGCTGTGGCGCTCCTCGTCCTCGCGACGATTCCGTCGCCGGGCTGGGCGATCGCCTATCTCCTGGTGTTCGGGTTGGGCACGGTCGCCGGGATGATGTTGATCACGGCCCTCATCGCCCTTCCCGCCGGGTACGCCGAGCGGAGGCGCGCAGCGTGGCAACGATCGTTGCGGATTGGGTCCGGACTCGTCAGTCTGGGGTTCGGTCTGCTCCTCGCCTGGCAGGTCGGCGTCGTGCACGGGCTGTTCACCGGCAGCCCTGAATGGACCCCGCACTGAGACACTGGTAGCTTCGGGGACGATGGCCGTTCGCCGTGAGTCTGGCAAAGCGCCGCGCGCACCTCGCACCTCGCGCGGCACGCGCGCCCCCGCGCGCCGCCGCTCCGTCCTGCAAACCAATGCCGGTGAGCCGATCCCGATCGTGCACCTGGCGGCGGAGTGCTGGCCGTGGGCGCGCACCGGCGGGCTGGGCGAAGCCGTGGCCAGCCTTGCCACGTATCAGGCGCTGGCGGGGCTGCCCACGACCGTGATCATGCCGCTGTATCGCGCCGTGCGCCGCACGGTAAAGCAGCTCGAGCCCGTGGGGGAGCCGTTCGCGGTGCAGCTCGGTGCCACGGTCGAGGGGGCACGCCTGTTCCGGCCGCGCGGCCGGGTGCGCGGTGCCAACGTCATTTTCATCGAGCATCCCGCGTTCTACGATCGGCCGCAGCTGTACGGCGAGAAGGGCGATTATCCCGACAACTACCGCCGCTTCGCGTTCATGTCGCTCGCGGCGATCGCGGCACTGCCGCAGATCGCCCCCGGCGTGGCGATCCTGCATGCGCACGACTGGCACGCTGCCCTGAGCCTCGTGTACCTGCGCACCCTGTTTGCGGGACATCCGTATTACCGGCACGTCCCGGCGGTGCTTTCGGTGCACAACGCCGGCTTCCAGGGCCACTTTCCCGCGGCGACCGTTCCCGATGTCGGGCTGCCGTGGGAGCTGTATACGTGGAAGGTGCTCGAGTGGTACGAGCGCGCCAACTGGCTCAAGGGGGGCCTCGCCTTCGCGGACGCCGTGGTGACGGTGAGCGCCACGCACGCGCGCGAGCTGCAGACGCCCGGCGGCGGGTTCGGGCTGCAGGAGACGTTCCATCAGCTGCGCGACCGCCTGTTCGGCATCGTCAACGGCATCGATCACGAAGTCTGGGATCCGACGCACGATGCGCAGATCGCCGCGACGTTCTCGGGCAGCACGCTCGACGGCAAGCGGCAGTGCAAAGAGGCGCTGCAGGCGCGCTTCGGGCTCGCGTCCGATCCCCGCACGCCGATCTTCGGAATGGCGGCGCGGCTCGTCGCCCAAAAGGGTCTCGATCTGCTGATCGACGGCCGGGCGCTCGCCGCCAACGATGCGCAGTACATCTTCCTGGGGCAGGGGGACGAGCGCTACGTCCAGCCGCTGCAGCAGCTCGCCGCGCGCTACCCCGACCGCATCGCCGTCGACACCGGCTTCACCGACGAACTCGAGCACGTCGTCATCGCCGGCGCCGACATGCTGCTCATGCCGTGCCAGTACGAGCCGTGCGGCCTCACCCAGATGCGCTCGCAGCGGTACGGCACGCTGCCCGTGGCACGCCGTACCGGCGGGCTCAACGACACCATCGACGACGGCGTCACCGGCTTCCTGTTCGACGAGTTCTCGACCGATGCGCTGGTGCACACGCTGCGCCGGGCGGTGCGGCACTACCAGAACGAGGCCGGTTGGAAGGCGCTGATGCGCAAGGCGATGGCGAAGAATTTCAGCTGGGAGCGCTCGGCCCTGAAATACCTCGCCGTCTATCTCAAGGCCCTGGAAGTTGCCGAAGGCACGGGGCGCGCCACGGACTGACGCCCTCCGTCAGTCGTGACCCGAGATGTAGAGGCGGATCATTTTCTCCCAGTACGGCCAGTCGTGCGACCAGCCGTCCCAGATGCGCAGCGCGTTGCCGATCCCCTTGCCCCACAGAATCCGCGAAAACTCTTCGTTGTTGGGACAGGCGGGGTCGTCGCGTCCCACGGCGAGCACGATGTCCTGCTTGCGGAACGCCGCGAGCCGCGCGGGATCGGTCTCGTGCCGCATGAAGTCGCTGGGGTTCACGGCGTAGACGGTGTCGTCGGAGTAGCCGCCGGTGAGGCGCTTGATGTCGTAGGTCCCCGAGAGTCCGATGATGCGATTGACCCGGTCGGGATGGCGCAGGCCGAAGCAGGCGGCGTGATAGCCGCCGAAGCTCGCCCCGGTCGCGATCACGAAGGGATTGGCATTGCGCGAGGCGGTGAAGGGGAGCACCTCGTCGAGCAGGTAGCGGTCGTACTGGAGCTGCCGCCACGCGCGAGCTCCGGGATGGAGATGCTCCCCGTACCAACTCTCCTCGTGGACGTGATGCAGGCAGAACATCTGAATCCAGCCGCGCTCGAGGTGCACGCCCAGCACTTCGGGGCGGTGCATGTGGCGATCGGTCCACTCACTGCACGAGCCGAGACTCGTGGGAAAGACGAGGACGCGCGCGCCGGCGTAGCCCACCACCTGCAGCGGCATCTCGCGCTCCAGGGCCGGACTGTACCACTGCACCCGTTCGACGCTCATGGGCGCAGCAGGAACGGCAGCGCCTTGCGGAAGCGCCGCCCCCAGTCGGCTTCACGGTGCGCGCCGTCGGTGTCCTCGACGTAGCGCAGCGTGCGGCGCGGCTCGAAGCCCCGTGCGATCAGGAGGTCGCGCATCTTGCGGGCCAGCATCACGTGTCGCTCTCCTTCGCGCAGGCCGATGTCGAGGTAGATCCGTCCCGCAGGGGCCGGGGGTCGTGCGACCACGTCGAAGATCGCTTCATTTCCGAACCACAGCGACGGACTCAGAGCCCCCACGAATCCGAAAACTGTCTGCAGCCGAAAGAACGCGTACAGGCTGATCAGTCCGCCCAGCGACGAGCCGGCGATCCCGGTCGCCTCGCGGCCGGGCAGCGTGCGAAACCGCTCGTCCACGAGCGGCTTCACCGTCGTCATGAGAAACTCGAGGTAGCGATCGCCGGCGCCGCCGCCCGTTGCCGGCTCGACGAACGGGCTGTACTCGTCGAATCGCGCCTTGCCGGCGTTGTAGATGCCCACCACGATCGGCTCGATCCCGCGACGGCTCGCCCAGCCCAGCGCGGTGGAGAGTCCCCAGTCGCCCGCAAAGCTGGTGCGCGGGTCGAAGAGATTCTGACCGTCCTGCATGTACAGCACCGGGTAGCGGCGGTCGCCGGTGCGATAGGACGCCGGCGTCGACACGATCAGGCTGTGTCGATTGCCGAGGGCGGGGCTCGGGACATCGGGAAGCAGGTGGAGCTCACCGCGCCAGGCGCGGGCGCGCGCGCGGGAGCGCCAGCGGACGGCGAAGCGGGAGAATCGCAGCATTGGCAGGGGAAGAATGTATCTTGAGCGCCACCGTCGTTCCAGAAACCATCATCGGAGGACCAGCGGGTGAGTGCGCAGGTGGGCCGCAAAGTCGGTCTGATCGTGGGGCGGGAGTGGTCGTTCCCGCCGAAGTTCATCGACGAGGTCAACCGCCGCGACGCCGGCGTGACCGCCGAGCTGGCGCTGTTGGGCGGCGAGTCGATGGACGCCGCCGCCGCCTATGCGGTGCTGATCGATCGCATCTCGCACGAGGTGCCGTTCTACCGCGCCTACCTGAAGCACGCCGTGCTGCAGGGCGTGTCGGTCGTCAATAACCCGTTCATGTGGAGCGCCGACGACAAGTTTTTCGGCGCCACGCTCGCCACCCGCCTCGGCGTGGCGAGTCCGAAGACCGTGCTGGTCCCCAACAAGGAGTACATCCCGGGGATCAAGCACGACGAGAGCCTCCGCAATCTCAAGTTCCCCGTCGACTGGGACGCGATCGTGCGCGAGATCGGGATGCCGTGCATCCTCAAGGACGCGCACGGCGGCGGCTGGAAGGACGTCTACGTCTGCCGCAGCAGGGACGAGCTGCTGCACAACTACGATCAATCCGGCCTGCATACGATGATCGTGCAACAGTTCATCGAGTGGGACCAGTTCGTCCGCTGCATCTGCATCGGGCAGCAGCACGTACTCCCGATCCACTACGACCCCAAGGCGCGTGCCTACATCGTCGACGACGCCTATTTGAGCGATGCCCTGCGCCAGCGCATCGTGCGCGACTCGCTCACCCTGGTACGGGCGCTCGGCTACGACATGAACTCGATCGAGTACGCCGTGCAGGACGGCGTCCCGTACGCCATCGATTTCATGAATCCGGCGCCCGACTTCGACATCAACTCGCTCACGCCGACTTACTTCGAGTGGGCGGTGCAGCACATGGCAGACCTCGCGATCGAGCTGGCCACGGACGGGGCGGCGCGGCGGGACTTCCACTGGAACGCCTTGTTCGCGGGGCGGGGGGCGCGCGCGGGATGACGTCGGGAGTTCCGGATGCCATCGCGCGCTATCATGAGCTGCTGACCGCCGACGTCGCCGCCGAGTCGCAGGCGATGCTCTCGGAGGAGCAGAAGCGCCGCGGCGTCTATTTCGGCGACCGGCCGCTGTGCACCGCGTTGCGGCCGCGCTTCTTTTCTCCCGACCAGTACCGCTACGTGCGCGCGCGCTGTGCCCTGATGCTCAGCGCCATGGGCCGGCTGCTGCGCGCAGCGTTGCAGGACGCCGGCCTGCGCCGCCAGTTCCACCTCACCGACTGGGAGGAGGAGCTGGTCGCCGTCGATCCCGGCATCGAGGAGCCCAGCCCCACCTCGCGCTTCGACTCGTTCTATTTTCCGGAGACGGGCGTCTTGTGGCTCACCGAGTACAACGCCGAGACGCCGACCGGAGCTGCCTACGGCGACACGCTCGCGGATATCTTTCTGGCGTTGCCGGTGATGCGGCAGTTCCTGCGCACGTGGGATGTGCGGCCGCTCCCGGGCCGCCACGGCATCCTGCACGCGGTGCTCGGCTCGTACGCCGCCTGGAGCGGGTCGCGCACGGCGCCGCGCATCGCGATCCTCGACTGGCGCGAGGTGCCGACGTTCAGCGAATTCGTGCTGTTCCAGGAGTACTTCCGCTCCCATGGGCTCGACGCGGTGATCGTCGATCCGCGCGAGACCGAGCTCAAGAACGGCCGCCTGATTGCCGCAGGGGCGCCGGTTGACCTGATCTACAAACGCGTCCTGATCAGCGAGCTGATCGATCGCTGCGGCATGGACCACGCCGTGGTGCGGGCGGTGCGCAACCGGACGGTCTGCATGGTCAACGGTTTCCGCTGCAAGCTGCTGCATAAGAAAGCGAGCTTCGCCGTGCTCGGCGACGAGCAGAACGCCCGGCTCTTCTCCGATGAAGAGCGCGAGGCGATCAGCGCCCACATTCCGTGGACGCGCGTGTTGGAGGAGCGCAAGACGCGCCACGCCGGCAAGGAGATCGACCTCGTGCCGTTCGTACTGGCGCAGCGCGAGCGGCT
>DATLVL010000197.1:0-17526 GCA_035577525.1 Gemmatimonadales bacterium
GGCGTCGCGACGTTCCCCGGCGTCTTCATGGACAAAGTCGGCACCGGCTACACGCTCTCGGCGTCGGCCGCGACGCTCACCGCGGCGACGAGCGCCGCCTTCAACGTGACGGCGGGCGCCGCGGCGCGGCTCGTGTTCACCACGCAGCCCGTGACGACGACGGACGCGGCGCCGATTGCGCCGGCCGTACGCGTCACGGCCCGCGACGCTTTCGGCAATCCCGCCGACGGATTCGCCGGCAACGTGACGGTGACGATCGCCCAGAATCCCTCGGCCGGCGTGTTGTCGGGCACGACGACGCTCGCCGCCTCCCAGGGTGTCGCTTCCTTCGGGGATCTGACGATCGACAAAGTCGGCGCGGCTTACCGGCTCGCCGCCAGCGCCACCAGCGTGGCGCCCGATACCAGCGCGGCGTTCGACATCGTCGCGTCCACGGCCGATAAGCTGGTCTGCACGGTCCAGCCGACCAACACGCCGGCGGGCAGCGCTATCACCCCTGCGATCGAGGTGAGCGCGCACGACGCGTCCAACCAGCTGGTGCCGAGCTTCACGGGAAACGTGACGATCGCGATCGGGACGAATCCGGGCGGCGGGACGCTGTCGGGGACGTCGACCGTCGCCGCGGCGGCGGGCATCGCGTCCTTCTCCGGTCTGAGCATCAACAAGAGCGGTACCGGCTATACACTGACGGCCACCGCTCCCGGGTTGCAATCCACCAGCTGTGGCCCCTTCAATATCACCAGCGGCACGGCGTCACAGCTCGCCTTCACCGTGCAACCGAGCAACGTCGCCGCCGGCAGCGCCATCACGCCGCAGGTGGAAGTCACCGCCCGCGACGCCCTCGGCAACGTCGCCACCGGTTTTGCCGGAACGGTGACGATCGCGATCGCCAACAATCCATCTGGCGGCACGCTGACGGGGACGCTGTCCGTGGCCGCCGTGGCCGGTGTGGCGTCCTTCACCAACCTGAGCATCAATAACGCCGGGCTGGCGTACACCCTGAGCGCATCGGCTACCGGCCCGACCGGCGCCACGAGTGGTGCGTTCGACGTGACCGCCGGTCCATCGAGCCATCTCCTGTTCTCGAGCCAGCCCTCGACGACGGTGGCGGGGGCCGCCATCGCTCCCGCGGTCACGGTGACCGCGAAGGATGCGTCCGGCAACACCGATCCAACGTTCACCGGCAACGTGACACTCACGATCACGTCCGGCAGCGGCGCCGCAGGGGCCACGCTCTCCGGTACCACCACGAAAGCGGCGGTTTCCGGTATCGCTACGTTCTCCGACCTGAACATCGACAAGGCGGGTACCGGCTACACGCTCTCGGCCACTGCGACGGGGATCGCCGGTGCCGCGAGCAGCGCGTTCACCATCAACGCCGGAGTCGCCGCGAGGCTGGCGTTCACCGCGGAGCCCGTCTCCGCCGCAGCCGGGGCATCGCTCGGCACGATCCAGTTGGCGGCGCAGGATGCCCAGGGCAACCCGGTTCTGAGCTACAACGGAAATGTCAGCATCGTCATCGGGAACAATCCGAGTGGGGGAACGCTGTCGGGGGTGACGACCGTGGCAGCAGCGTCGGGAGTGGCCACGTTCACCGGGCTGAGCATCGACAGAGCAGGCGCCGGGTACACGCTGTCGGTTTCGTCGGGCGCGCTCACCGGCGCCACGAGCACGGCGTTCGGCATCAGCGCCGGCGTGGCGACGGCGCTCGCGTTTACGGTGCAGCCGTCCAACGCGACCGCCGGTGCGGCGATCGCTCCTGCCATCCTGGTGTCGGCACGCGACGCGCTCGGCAACCCCGTCACCAGCTTTACCGGCAACGTGACGATCGCGATCGCCACGAATCCGGCGGGGGGAGTGCTGGCCGGCTCCGCGACGGCTGCCGCTGTCTCCGGCGTCGCCAGGTTCGCGACGCTGAGCATCGACAAGGCGGCGCCCGGCTACACGGTTTCGGCCAGCTCCGGCGTATTGACGGGCGCCACGAGCGCGCCGTTCAACATCGGCCCGGCGCCCGCCACGTCGCTCACCTTCACCGCCCAGCCGACCACCGCGACGACCGACGCCAATCTCTCGCCGGCGGTGAAGGTCACGGTGCACGACGCACTGGGCAACGTCGCCACCGGTTTCAACGGCAACATCACGGTGGCGATCGGCGCCAACCCCGGCGGCGGGGCGTTGTCGGGGACACGCACGCTCGCCGCGGTGAACGGCGTGGTGAGCTACCAGGCGCTCAGCATCAACAACATCGGTACGGGCTACACGTTGACGGCGTCCGCCGCCGGGCTGACCGGCACTACGAGCGCCGCGTTCAACATCATCGCGTCGGTCGGGACGCAGCTGTTCTTCAGCGTGCAGCCGCCCGATCCTACGACGGCCGGCACCACCCTCTCGCCGTCGCTCGTCGTGATTGCGCGCGACGCTTCGGGACAGACGGCCTCGAGCTTCACGGGGAATGTGACGCTCGCGATCACCGCGGGCACGGGGGTGCCGGGTGCCGTGCTCTCGGGCACGACCACGATGGCCGCGGTCGCCGGGGTGGCCACCTTCTCAAGCCTGTCGATCGCCAAAGCCGCCGTCGGCTACAAGCTCACGGCCACCGCTTCGGGCCTCAGCGCGACGACCAGCGCGTTCTTTACGATCACACCGGGCAGCGCCACCCAGTTGAACTACTCGCTGCAGCCCTCCACCACGACGGTGGCGACGGCGATCACTCCGAAGATCGAAGTCACCGCCCGCGACGCGCAGGGGAACACCGCTACCGCGTTCACCGGCAACGTCAGCGTCGCCATCGCGGCTAACCCGGGGAGCGGCGTGCTGGGCGGCACCGCGACCGTCGCCGCGGTGAACGGCGTCGCCTCGTTCTCCAATTTGACGATCAGCCAGGCGGGGAACGGCTACACGCTGTCCGCGGCGGCGAGCGGTCTCACCGGGGCTACGAGCGCCGCCTTCGACGTCACGGCGGCCCGTGCCACACAGCTCGGCTTCTCGGTACAGCCATCGTCGGTGACCGCGGGCACGAGCATCGCACCGGCCGTGAAGGTGACGGCGCGCGACGCGACCGGGGGCGTCGCGACCGGGTTCAGCGGCGCCGTCACGCTGTCGATCACCGCGGGGACCGGCACGGCAGGGGCGATCCTCTCCGGCACCGTGACGGCGAACGCCGTCGCCGGCGTGGCCACCTTCGCCAATCTGAGCATCGACAACAGCGGCACCGGGTACCGCCTCTCCGCCGTCGCGGCGGGCGTGTCGGGCGCGACGAGTACACCCTTTACCGTCAACCCGGGCGCCGCGGCAATCGTCACGTTCACCGTACACCCGGGATCCGCCGCGGCGGCGACGATCATCCCCGGCGCGACCGGACCGACGATCCAGGCGACGGTACGCGACGCCCTCGGGAACCCGGTGAAGACGTTCAACGGCAACGTGACGATCGCGATCATCACGAACCCGGCGGGCGGCGTCCTCTTGGGGACCACGACGGTCGCGACCGCTAACGGCGTGGCCAACTTCAACGACCTCACGATCAACAAGGCAAGCGCAGGCTACCGCCTCGGCATCAGCGCGGCCGGCCTCGCCCCCGACACGAGCAACGCTTTCAGCGTCAGCGCGGGCCAGGCGACATCGCTGCTCTTCACCGTGCAACCGTCCAGCGCCACGGCCGCTGCCGCGATCTCGCCCGCGATCCGGGTGACCGCGTTCGATGCGCAGGGCAACCAGGCGACCGGCTTCAGCGGAAACGTGACGCTCGCGATCGCCAATAACCCGGGCGGCGGCACGCTGTCGGGGATCACGACGGTGGGGGCGGCGAACGGCGTAGCATTCTTCAGCAACTTGAGCATCAGTCTTGCAGGCATCGGTTACACACTGCAGGCCACAGCCGCTGGGTTGGTCCCCACGACCAGCGTGGCGTTCAACATCAACTGATTCCAGGTCTCAGGAGCCAGGTGCCAGGTGCCAGGGGTTCGTTCCCGACACCCGGCACCTGACGCCCCACACCTGTAGTGCGAGGACCACACTCGCACTGAGGAACCGACACCTCTTTATCGTGGCGGTTGCACGGGCCACAACTTCAATAAGGACTGTGACTTGTCAGCACGTTTCGGACTGGACAGGCAGATCGGTAGGAGTAGCTTGGGCCTCCCCAAGCACAAACAATCGTCGGCTCTCACTCGAGGGATTGGTATGCGCAATTTGTTGTCCGCCGCTCACCACGTCGCACGCCCATTGGCTGTCGCGTGCCTGTCCCTGCTGCTGTTCTCGTGTCATTCCGAGACGACTGCTCCGGCGGTTCCCAAGAGTCTCGAGTTCACCGTCCAGCCGGCAAGCACCGATGCCGTGACCGCGCTCGCGGCGATCCGGGTTTCCGCCCTCGACGCCGCGGGGCACGTACTCACCAGCTATACGGGGCCGGTCACGATATCCCTGGCTACCAACCCCGGGGGCGCTACGCTGACCGGGACCAAGACCCAGCCCGCCACCAACGGGGTGGCGGTGTTCACGGGCCTGATGATCAACCGTCCGGGGACCGGGTACTCCTTTGCCGCGGCGTCTTCTGGTCTCACCGTCACGAGCGCGCAGTTCACCATCGTTCCCGGGCCCGTCTCGACGTTCGCCTTCGCTATACAGCCCAGCAATGCCACAGCGGGCACCGCCATCGCGCCCGCGATCCAGGTGCAAGGGATGGATGCCGCGTCGAACGTCGTCACGACGTTCAACGGCAATGTGACGATGACCATCGGCACGAACCCCGCCGGCGGCACGTTGTCGGGAACGTCGACGGTCGCCGCGGCCGCGGGAGTTGCAAACTTCAACAACCTCAGCATCGACAAGGCAGGCACCGGCTACAAGCTGACGGCCACCGGCGGAACGGGGAGCGGACAGAGCAACGCGTTCAATGTCACTGCCGCCACTGCCACACAGCTGGTCTTCACTACGCAGCCCTCGGCGACCGCCGCCGGCTCCAATGTCTCTCCCGCCATCGTCGTCACCGCTCAGGATCAGTTCAATAACCCCGCCACGAGCTTCGCCAACGCGGTCACGATCGCGATCACGGGCGGCACCGGCACGAGCGGAGCCAACCTCTCCGGCACCAAGACCGTGACGGCGGTGAACGGCACGGCGACGTTCTCGACGTTGAGCATCGACAGCGTAGGCACCGGGTACTCCTTGTCGGCGACGGCGACCGGACTGGTCGGCGGGTTCGCGAGCGCGACGTTCAACATCATCCCGGGCGTGGCGACGCAGCTCGTATTCACGGGCCAGCCGTCGAACGCGACCGCGGGCGCCAACATCGCCCCGGCGATCACGGTCACCGCGCGCGACGCCAAGGGCAACACCGCCACGGCCTTCACCGGCTCGGTGACGCTGGCGATCGGCACCAATGCCGGGAGCGGGACGCTGAGCGGCACGGTGGCGGCCAACGCCGTCGCCGGCGTCGCGTCGTTCGGGACCGCCAACATCAACAAGAGCGGCATTGGCTATACGCTGACGGCGGCTGCCGGAGCGCTCGCCGGCGCCACGAGCAATTCTTTCAACATCATCGCCGGTACGGCGACGAAGCTCGTGTTCACCAATCCGCCGACCAATTCGCTGGCCGCGGCGACGATCAACTCGAGCGGCGGCGTCAAGGTGACGGCGCAGGACGGCCTCGGGAACACGGACCTCGGCTACACGGGCAACGTGACGGTGGCGTTCGGTACCAACGCGGGCAGCGGCACTCTCTCCGGAACGCTCACCGTGGCCGCCGGGGCCGGCGTCGCCACGTTCGGCAACCTGAGCATCGACAAGGTCGGGACGGGCTATACGCTCGCGGCCACCGCGTCGGGGCTCACGAGCTCGACCAGCACCGGGTTCAACATCATCAACAGCGTGGCGACCCACCTGGTGTTCAGCCTGCAGCCGGGCACCACCGTCGCCGGCGCCACGATCGGCACGGTTACCGTGACGGCGCTCGACGCATCGAACAACGTGGCGGCGGACTTCACCGCGTCGATCGCGGTCGCCATCTCCAACAACGCGGGCGGCGGTACGCTCTCCGGCTCGGCGTCGGTGACGGCGGTCGCGGGCGTCGCGACATTCACCACCCTGAGCATCAACAAGACGGGCGTCGGCTACACGCTGGCGGCGTCGGCGGGCGCGTTGACGGGCGCCACGAGCAGCGGGTTCAACATCACGCCCGGCGTGGCCACGCACCTCGCGTTCTTCGCCCAGCCGACCGACGCGACGGCCGGCGTGGCGATCGCGCCGTCGGTCGTGGTCAACGCGCTCGACGCCAACAACAACATCGCGACGGCCTACACGGCCAACGTGGTCGCGGCAATCGGCACCAACGCCGGCGGCGGGACCCTGTCGGGGACCAGCTCCGTGGCGGCGGTGGCGGGCGTGGCGACGTTCGCGAACCTGAGCATCGACAAGTCCGGCACCGGCTACACGCTGCACGCGACCTCGGGCAGCCTCACCGACGCGACGTCGAGCGGCTTCAACATCAGCGCCGCGGCGCTGAGCCAGCTGAACTTCACGTCGCAGCCCGCGGCCACGCAGGCCGGCTCGCACATCGCGCCGGCGGTCCAGGTTTCCGGCGACGACGCGTTCGGCAACATCGTGACGACGTTCACCGGTAATGTGACCATCGCCATCGGCACGAACGGCGGCTCGCCCTCCGCGGGCACACTGTCCGGGACGACGACCGTCGCGGCGGTGGCCGGCGTCGCCTCGTTCAGCGACTTGAGCATCGACAAGTCCGGCAGCGGCTACACGCTGGCCGCCACGGCGACGGGCGCCACGGCGGGTGCGAGCAACGCGTTCGACGTCACGGCAGGGGCGGCCAGCAAGCTGGCCTTCTCCGTGGGACCGGCGGCGAGCACGACGGCGGGCACGGTAATCGCCCCGCCGATCACCGTCGCGGTTCAGGATGCGTTCGGCAACGTGGTGCAGAGCTTCGTGGGCAACATCGGCATGGCGTTCGGCACCAACGCCGGATCGGGGACGCTGTCGGGGACGACGTCGATCTCCGCGGTGAACGGCATCGCCACTTTCTCGAACCTCAGCGTCGACAAGGCAGGCGTCGGCTACACGCTGGCCGCCTCCGCCACCGGCCTTTCCGGGGCGACGAGCGGGGCCTTTGACATCACCGCCAGCGCGGCGACGAAGCTGGTCTTCACGGTCAACCCGGTGAACACGACCTCCGGGCTGGGCATCGCGCCCGCCGTGGCGGTATCGGCGCAGGACGCGCTGGGCAACACCGATCCGACGTTCACGGGGAACGTGTCCGTCGCGATCACCGGTGGGACCGGGAAAGCAGGGGCCAGCCTGGGCGGCACGTTGACACACGCTGCCGTGGCGGGCGTCGCGACGTTCTCCGCACTCACCGTCGACAGCGCCGGCACGGCCTACACGCTGACGGCGACGGGCGGGAGCCTCACCGCCGGGACCAGCGCGACGTTCGACATCACCGCCGGGGCGGCGACGCAGCTCGTGTTCGGCGTACAGCCCACCAACGCGGCGGCGGGCGCGACCATCGCCCCGAACGTGACCGTCATCGCCAAGGACGGCCAGGGCAACGTCGATCCAAGCTTCACCGCCAGCGTCACCCTGACGGCGGCGGTGAACCCGGGCGGCGCCACGCCGACGAATGCGTCGGTGTCGGCGGTGGCCGGTGTCGCCACGTTCTCGAGTCTGTTCCTCGACAAGGTCGGGAGCGGCTACAAGCTGCAGGCGGCGGGTGGTGCGCTGACGTCAGCGCAGTCGCTGGCGTTCAACATCACGCCGGGCCCGGCGGCCCACCTGGCATTCACCCAGCAGCCGACACAGGTCACGGCGTTCGCGAACATCAATCCCGCCGTCAAGGTGACGGTGCAGGACGCGTTCAACAACACGGTCACGACCTTCGCGAACAACATCACGATCGCGATCGGGACCAACGCGGGCGGCGGCACCCTCAGCGGCGGGCAGTCGAAGGCCGCAATCGCCGGCATCGCCACGTACCCAGGCCTGAGCATCGACGCGACGGGGAACGGCTATACCCTGACGGCCACGGCGATCGGGCTGCCGCTGGCGACGAGCGCCGCGTTCAACGTAGTCCCGTCGGTGGCAACGCGGCTGTTCTATACGGTGCAGCCCTCGGGCGCGACCGCCGGCGCATCCACGATCGCCGTGACGGTCGAGGCCCGGGATGCCTCGGGTCAAGTGGCCTCGAGCTTCACCGGCACCGTGACCCTCGGCATTGCGAGCGGCACGGGAGCTCCGGGCGCGAGCCTCAGCGGGACCAATACGGCCACGGCGGTCGCCGGGGTGGCAACATTCTCCGGCCTGAGCATCGACAAGAGCGGCATCTACAAGCTGACCGCGACCGATAATCCGGACGCCGTCACGGCAGCGACGAGCGGGTTCTTCACGATCGTGCCCGATGTGGCCACGCACCTGGTGTACACGATCCAGCCGTCCACGACCGGGGCGCTGGCGACGATCGCGCCGCAGATCGAGCTGACGGCGCTCGACGCGAACAACAACGTCGCGACGAGCTTCACGGGCAACGTGACGCTGGCCATCAACAACAACCCGGCCAGCGGTACGCTGGGCGGCACCACGACGAAGGCGGCGGTGGCCGGGCTCGCGACGTTCAACAACATCAGCATCGACAACGCCGGCGTCGGCTACACGCTCGACGCGACGTCGTCGCTGACGACCGTGACGAGCGATCCCTTCGACATCACGGCGAGCACGGCGAACCACCTCGTGTTCACGGCACAGCCCACGACCACGACGGCGGGCCAGACGATCTCGACGGTTACGCTCGAAGCGCGCGACGCGTCCAACGCGCTGCTCACCGGCTTCACGGGCAACGTGACGGTACAGATCACGGGCGGCACCGGTACGGCGGGCGCCACCCTCTCCGGAACATTGACCAAGGCGGCCGTGAGCGGCGTGGTGAGCTTCACCGACCTGGCCATCACCAAGAAGGGCACCGGGTACCGGCTGTCGGTGACGGCCGCTGGGGTGACGGGCGCGACCAGCAGCACGTTCGCGATCAACGCTGCGGCGGCGTCGCAGGTCTCGTTCACCGTCGATCCGCCGTCACCGACCGCGTCGGGCGTCGCCATGACGCCTGCGGTCCAGGCCGAGGTCGAGGATGCGTTCGGCAACCCGGTGACGAGCTACAACGGGACGGTGACGGTGGCGCTGTTCGCCAACCCGAACAACGGCACGCTTTCCGGGTCGACGTCGGCGACAACGGGCAACGGCCAGTTGTCGAACGGGGTCGCGACGTTCAGCGATCTCAGCATCGACGCGGCGGGAGAGGGCTATCGACTCCAGGTGACCGGCACCGGGCTTGCGACGGGCGACATCAGCACGGCCTTCTCGATCACGGCGGGCATCGCCGATCACCTGCTCTTCACGGTGGCGCCGAGCAACCGCACCGCCGGGCTGAGCATCTCGCCGCAGATCAAAGTCACGGCGTTCGATGCGCTGGGCAACGTGGTCACCACGTTCGGCAACGACGTGACGCTCTCCATCACGCCCAGCACCGGAACGGCGGGTGCCACCCTCTCCGGCACGACGCTGCAGACGCCGGTAAGCGGCGTGGCGACGTTCGCGGGCCTGAGTATCGACAAGGCCGGCGCCGGGTACACGCTGACGGCGACGGCCAGCGGCGTGACGGGCACGACGAGCGCGACGTTCAACATCGCGCCGGCGGCCGCCACGCAGCTCGTCTTCACGGTGCAGCCGAGCAATACGGGAGCCAACGCCTCGATCACGCCCCCCGTCCAGGTGACGGCGGAGGATGGGTTCGGGAACGTCGATACCACCTACGGCGCCAACATCACGATGGCCATGGGGACGAACGCCGGTGGCGCGGGCAGCGTGCTCTCGGGTACGAAGGTCGTGGCGGCGTCGCACGGCGTGGCGTCGTTCAGCGACCTGAACATCAACAACACGGGCGTGGGCTACACGATCACGGCACAGTCGGGGGCCCTGCCGCTCAAGGCGAGCAACGCCTTCAACATCTTCTAAGCGGGCCGGCCGGTCCGGCACCCGAACCCACGACAGCCCGGCAAATCACCGGGCTGTCGTCGTTTCGGGCCTCCGCGCTCCGTGTAGGGAAAATCCTACAACTGGGACTGCCGTGTAACCCTATCCGAGCGGCCCGGCTCTTCCCATCGTAGTGGCAAGGGGGATCAGGGATGGGCGTACCGCTGCGTTTGCTGCTCGTCGAAGACAACGAGAACGACGCCGTGCTGGTCGTGCGCGAGCTGACCCGCGGCGGCTACGACACGACTTATGAGCGCGTCTGGGACGCGGCATCGATGCACGCCGCGCTCGACCAGCACAGCTGGGACCTGGTGCTGAGCGACCACAGCATGCCGCAATTCAGCGGCCGCGCGGCGCTCGACGTGCTGCGCCAGCGCGATCCCGATGTACCGTTCATTTTCGTGTCCGGCACGATCGGCGAGGATACGGCCGTCGAATCGATGCGCATGGGCGCGCAAGACTACCTCAACAAAGCGAACCTGCGCCGCCTCGTCCCCGCGATCCAGCGCGAGCTGCGCGAAGCCGCGAGCCGTCGCGAGCGACGGCGCGCCGAGACCGCGCTGCGGGAGTCGGAGCAGCGCTTCGAGCGCGTGTTCCAGGCGAGTCCGGTGGGCATCACGATCAGCACGCTCGCCGAAGGACGCTACGTCGACGTCAATGCCGCCTTCCTGCGCATGATCGGCCGCACGCGCGAGGAGGTCATCGGGCGCACGTCGTACGACATCTCGTTCTGGCGCGATCCCGCTGATCGCACGCGGGTCATGGATCGGCTCGCCCGGGGCGGCGGGGCGGCGCAGGAGCTCGAGCTGGCCGTGCAGGCGAAAGACGGCGCGATCCGCCATGTGCTGGTGGCGCTGGAGCAAGTCGATTTCGCGGGCACCCCCTGCGTGGTGGCCCTGGTGCACGACATCAGCGGCCTCAAGCAGCTCGAGCAGCAGCTCAATCAGGCGCAGAAAATGGAAGCGGTGGGCCGGCTGGCGGGTGGCGTGGCGCACGACTTCAACAACATGCTCACCGTCATCACGAGTTACGGCGACCTGCTGCTTGGTGATCTTCCCGTGGGCGACAGCCGCCGCGCGGACATCGAGGAAATCCTCAAGGCGGCGCGCGGCGCCGCCACGCTGACCCGGCAGCTGCTCGCCTTCTCCCGCCAGGAAGTGATTCAGCCCCGGCCCATCAGCGTCAACGCGATCGTCGCCGGCACCGAGAAAATGCTGAAGCGGGTGATCGGTGAGGACATCGCGCTCGAATCCGAGCTGACCGCCGAGCCCGCGACGGTGTTGTGCGATCCCGGCCAGCTCGAGCAGATCGTGATGAATCTCGTCGTCAACGCGCGCGACGCGATGCCGCAGGGCGGCAGAGTGCGGATCGTCACGACCAACGTCACGCTCGACGAACCGGCGCTCTTGGACCTGCCGCTATCCCGCCCGGGTCGCTACATCGTGCTCACGGTGAGCGACACGGGGATCGGCATGGATGACGCGACGCAGCAGCATATTTTCGAGCCCTTCTTCACCACCAAGGAGCAGGGCAAGGGCACGGGACTCGGCCTCGCCACGGTATACGCGGTCGCCAAGCAGGCGGGCGGCTTTGTCGGGGTCGAGAGCGCTCCCGGAGCGGGCGCGTCCTTCACGGTCTTCCTCCCCGCGATCGACGCCCCGGCGACCCGCATCGAAGCCGAGGCTACGGGTGCGCTGCCGCGCGGCACCGAGACGGTGCTGCTGGTGGAAGATGCCACGGCGGTGCGCAGCGTGATTCGCCAGGTCCTGGAGCGACTGGGCTATACGGTGCTGGACGCCGCCGACGGGCAGCTCGCCCTCGAGGTGGCCGCCCGCCACCACGGGCCCATCGATCTCGTCGTCACCGACGTCGTCATGCCGGCGCTCGGCGGCCGCGAGCTGGTGGAGCGGTTGCGCAAGGTCCGCCCCGAAATCCGCATCCTCTATACCTCGGGCTACACCGACGACGCCATCGTGCGCAGCGGCGTGCTCGACGCCCAGTTCGTGTTCATGCAGAAACCCTTCACGCCGGAAACGCTGGCCGCCAAAGTGCGCGAAGCCCTGGCCTAACGAGCGGCCTGCCGCCGCGCGGAGATGGTCTGCGCTTCCGCCCACGTTTCCCCATTGTCGGTCGACACCTCGGACCGCCAGTGGAACCCCGCCTCGGCGATGTCGAAGAACGTGACCCGGAACAGACTCTGCATGGGAAACAGCCGCCCCGAACGCCCGCGCGGGCGGCGGTGCCGGTAGCTGATCGTCCCGTCGCGCACCGTCATGCCGCCAAGATCCTCGGGGCCGAGGTCGAGCCAGGTGGCGTCGAGGGCGTCGAGCCACTTCATCACCCACGTCTTCGAATCGGTGTTGAACGTGCGCAACGTCTGCCCCAGCATCGCCACTTCCCCCGCCGGCCCAAGCTGGCGGAATTCGTCGGCGATGGCGTAGCCATCGAGGATGTAGCGCCCCACCCACGTCGCGGGACGGGCACGCGCGATCCCGTCGGGTCCGCGAACACTCGATTCGCATTCCCACGCGCCGACGAGAAAGTCGAACGTCACAAGCTCGCGCGGCGCGGCGGCATTGGGCATGCCGAACCCGCCGGTCACGGCGCGCCCTGCTGCGCCGCGTACACGGCGCGCGCCCGGTCGAGCAGCGTCAACACGCTGTCGCGCTCGGCGGCGGTGTTCCACGCGGAATGGACGCGCGCCGCCCGAGTAACCTGGTCGATCCACTGCACGAAGAATCGCGCGTCGTCCGGAGAACGCGCCGGCGTGCCGCCGACCGTGACGTATACCGGCGAGGTCGACGCGAAGGGGTAGAGGTCGAGCACCGGCTCCGCGGGGCCATCGCCATACGCCCGCACCAACAGCCAGCCGCTGCGCGACACCGGGAGCTGCAGCGTCGTATCGGCAGATGTCTTGCTCCCCCGCAGCGGAAGCGACGCGAGGACGACGCCGTTGCCGATCACCTCGAGGTGGGCGATGGGCACGATCGATCGCAAGGAGACGTGAACGGTGAGCGGTGAGCGGTGAGCGGCCACCGACACCTCTCCACCGGGCTCTACCCCGTTCACGCTCAATTCGAGCAACGGGCCGTTCGTCACGAACGTCCGGCCCGCCTTGAGTCCCGCGAGGAAGCGCTCGTGCGTCAGCACCGGTCCGGCGTGGACGTAGACGCGCTCCAGTCCCACGGGGCCGTGCAGCATGGCGAAATTGGGAAACGCATCGGTCCCCGCCCCCGCCGGGATACGGAAGCCGCAATTCAACAGCCGGTACCACACCGCGGACGTAAACAGGTGATTCGAGAACCCCATCACCTCGATGTAATCCACCTTGCCGAGGGCGGCGTCGACGGGGAGCTCGGAGGAGAGGCTCACGGTCGTGTCGAAGGGGTCCGGTGCGCTGTCGTAGGGGTGCACCCAACCGAACAGGCCGCCCTGCGCATGAGTCAGGTCGGCGACGACGGCATTGGGCGGATAGACGCTGGCCAGAGCAGTGTTGGGATATCCGGCATAATCGGGGAGCAGCAGGTGGTCGCGCAGACCGATGACACCGGCGTGATCCCAGAACCCGGTATGGAATTCCTGTCCATGGAAGAGCTGGTAGTCCCGCGTCGACGCCGGGTCGGCGTCGGGCCGGAAGTAACCGACGTCCGGGATGCGCTGCTCCTTGTTGACGATCAAGTTCTCGACGAGATGCAAATCCTCCGCCCGCGCCTGCTGCACGAGGTGAGCGGGGGTGTTGCGGTACGTCCCCCCGTAGTTCATGTGCACGTGCAGATCGCCGCTCCACCACCCGCGCGCCGGCAGGTTCGTGAGCCGCTCGAGCCGTACCCGCACCGTATCGTGTGCTCCGGGAGCGACTGTCAGGGTCGCGTGAAACGGCCGGTACTCCGGGCCGCGCGTGACGTCGATCGACAGGGACCCGGTCGGGACAACCGCGTCCGCTGCGCCGTCGGCGTCGAAGTACTCATACGTGGATGCCCGCGCGCGTCGGTCGAACGCGAGATCGGCCTGGCGCCAGGCATCGTCGGGCGCCCAGGCCCGCCCATCTCCGCCGGTGAGCTGCACGCGCGCGGCGAGGGCGCGCCCGCTCGCCCCGTCGCTGAGCGTCAGGTGCAGGCGTCCTACGGGGTGGCGATAGCGCCGTTCCCGCGCGACGACGGCTGTGCGCGCGCCGCCCGGGACGTCGAGCACCATGAGGGCAGTGTTGCCGTGCTCGTTGGAGACGTACGCCACCCGCCGCCCGTCGTGCGACCAGCGCGGGCTCGTGGCGTCGAACTCACCGTAGCTGAGCTGCACCGGGTCGCCGCCGTCCGGGGTCATGACCCACAGCTGGTTCCACTGGCGGCCGAGGTAGGAGCTGTAGACGACGCGATGTCCGTCGGGTGACCAGTCGGGCCGCGCCTTCCAGTTGGTCTCCTCGTAGCGAATCTCCCGCATCACCGCCCCCGATTCGGCGGGCATGCGCCAGATGCCTCCCGAGCCGTGCACGTGGCCGCGGTTCGACACGAGCATCAGCTCACGTCCGTCCGGCGACCAGGTGGGCGAGAAATAGGCATCCCAGCGGCTGTAATAGCGCCGCTGCAGACTGCTACTCGTGTCCACCGTGAGCCGCACGGCACGCCCCAGGGAATCCTCGAGAATTGGCGCGACGAACACGTGCCAGCGCCCGAACGCCATCGTGGAGACGAACGCCAGCCGTGTCCCGTCGGGGGACCAGCGCGGCTCGAGGTTCACACCCCCGTTCCCGGTAAGCGGCGTGACGGTGCCGCTCGCGACGTCCAGGGACTCGAGCTCGATGGTTTCGTGCGCCCAGCGCGCGAACACCACGCGGCGGCCGTCGGGAGACCAGTCGGGCTGGAAATCGTATCCCGGGCCGTCGGTGAGCTGCACCGCCGTGTTGTTGCCGATCGTCTGACGCCACAGCGTCCCCTGCATCGAGTAGATGAGGGCGGTGCCGTCGGGCGACCACGTCGCCGCCGACGGTCCGCTCGTCACCTGCGGGACGTACATCTCGAGCCAGTAGTAGGTGTGGGGCAGCCTGATCCGGCTCAGAACCGTATCCCGCTGCGCGGCCAGCGGAGAGCCGGCGAGCACACCTCCCACAACCCACAGCCAACGCCCGGTCACTTTGAGAGCCGCCCATACTTCTGCAGCGCCCCCCGCAGCCGGTCATGCGGCAGCGCCGAGATGCGCAAGTCGTTCGCCCCGGTCATGGTTTCGGCAGCCACGAGGGCGTTGGTGATCGATTCCTCGGTCGCCTGCACCGTCGCCTCGAATACCGAGGTGATCGCCTCGTTGGCGATGTAGGTCGCCGCATGCAGGCCCTTGGCATCGGCGGCGCCCGGGTTGGCGGTCGAGAACGCCACGTAGATGTCTCCCGAGCTGTTGGAGCCCAGACCGCCCATCTTGCCGATCCCGAGGGAGACGTGGCGCGCGACGCGCTGCAGCTGATGCGGCAGCAGCGGCACGTCGGTGGCAACGACGACGATGATCGAGCCCAGCTCCCCAACTCCTCCCGGGCCCGGATCGCGCGCCCCGACCTTCGCCGTGCAGCGCGGGTAGCGCTCGTCGGCATGGGGACGCGGCTCAGCCGTATCGAGGCACGGCAGGAGGTCGGGGATCTCCGTTCCCACAGGCACGCCTGCGATGCGCAGCAGACGGCGCACGCCGTAGTTGCACTGCACCAGGACGCCCAACGTGTACGTCTTGTCGTCGATCGCAAAACGGCGGCTCGCCGTGCCGATCCCGCCTTTGAACTGGTGACAGATCATGCCCGTCCCGCCGCCGACGTTGCCTTCGGCGACGGGGCCGCTCCTGGCGCTGTCGAGAGCGCGAAACGCGTCCTGCTTCGAGACGTGAAACCCGTTGATGTCGTTGAGCGACCCGTCCCACGTTTCGGCGACGACCGGGAGGGACCAGTCGAAGTCGAAACCCTTGTGCACCAGCCATTCGATCACCGCATCGCGCACCACGCCGACGGAGTGCGTGTTGGTGATCATCACGGGGCCCGCGAGGAACCCCGATTCCTCGAGCCATGTGGTCCCCGTCATTTCGCCGTTACCGTTCAGGGTGAACCATCCGGCCATGACGGGGTCGCCGCTCGTGGCGCCGCGTGGCAGCACCGCGGTGACACCGGTGCGCACCGGCCCCTGCCCCACGACGAGCGGCCCCTGCCCCGACACGATCGTCACCTGCCCCACCGTCACCCCGGCGACGTCCGTGATCGCGTTGAGCGGCCCGGGCGTGCCGTCGAACGGTACGCCGAGGTCGCGGGCGCGCGGCTTCGGCGCGGCCTGGGCCGAGACCGGCGCCGGCAGGAAGCAGACGGCAAAGGCGAGGATGGCGGTCGCTCTCACGCGGACTCCTTGCGGCGGATGTGAATGGTCGTTTCGACGGTCGCGTAGACCGTCCCCTCCTGGTCGGTCCAGTCCACCTGGTACTGGCGGTCGATCTTGGGCTCGGTCTTGAGCTGCTCCCGGATCGAGTCGGTTTCCCGTTCGTCGATGGCGAACGCGGCGTACACCGTCGTCCGGCATGGTTTGCGGAAGCGGATGCTCGCGCTCTTGTCCCAGACGACGTATTCGGGTCCGAGCTGCTTGATCAACATCACCATGTAGATCCCGTCGGTGGCGGCGTAGAGGCTGCCACCGAACATCGTCCCGACGTAGTTCCGCGTCCTCCAGCTGAGCGCGAGCTTGACGCGCACGTCGCGCCAGTCGTCGGCGAGGTAAACAAGCCGGCCGCCGGTGCGGCGGAACGCCGGGAACCAGTTGAACCCCCAACGAACGAGGCGGGACCGGAACGACTCCGCCACGCCTTCGCTCAGCCTTTCAGATACAGACGGTTGGGGTCGAGCACTTCGCGCAACAGCTGCAGCTCGCGCGCCGTCGGCGGCGCGACCTCGCGCAGCGTCGTGCGCGCTGCCAGCGGCCACCCCACCCCGGCGCGGACCGCCGCGGCGCTGACGCCCGGGTAGAGCGCGGCGAGCACCAGCTCGCCGCTCTTCCGGTCGACCTCGAGCACGCCTTGGTCGGTGATCACGGTGACGGGACCCTGACCGGGCATCCGGAACTCGGAGCGCGGCGTGCCACGATAGCGGTGCCCGGGGCTGGTTACGAAGTCGACGTGCTCGGGGAAGGTGCGGGTCCCGAGCTTCGCGACGATCAGGGTGCGCCGCGCGTGGGCGGCGATCTCCGTCGCGCCGCCCGAGCCGGGGAGCCGCACCGTGGGGTGCGCGTAGTCACCGATGACGGTGGTGTTGATGTTGCCCCAGCGATCGACCTGCGCGCCGCCCAAAAACCCGACTTCGATGCGGCCGTTCTGCAGGAAACATTGAAACACGTCCGCCATGCCGCACACCATCAACGAGCCGGTGACGAGCGCCGGGTCGCCGATCGAGACGGGCAGCCGCGACGGCGTGGCCCCGACGGCGCCCGATTCGTAGATCAGCACCAGATTCGGCGCGTGCGTCGCGCGCGCGAGGTTGCAGGCGAGGTT
>DATLVL010000198.1:0-9014 GCA_035577525.1 Gemmatimonadales bacterium
GCGGTCGACGCCGATGACCTGCGCGGGGTCGTCGGGCCCGCGCGAGCGGGGGCCCGCGAGACGGGCCAGGCCTTCAACGTGCGCCGAGTCGATGCCGATCGGATGCGCCTGGACCGTCACCTCCCGCCCCTCGAAATGCACCGTCTCCGCCGCGCGGTCGACGTCGCACCCGAGCAGACGCTCGGCGCAGGTGAGGAGATGCTGCACGTAGGCGCCGACATGCAGGCCGACGAGATCGGCCGACAGCATCCCACGCAGCACCTGGCGGCACCACGGCAGGATGCGGAAGACGTCGTAGGCGGGGAAGGGGATGTGTAAGAAGAAGGCGCTGCGGCGCCGCGGCGCGAAGCGCCGCAGGTAATGCGGCACGCGGGCCAGCTGGTAGTCGTGGATCCACACCTGGTCGTCGTCGGTGCTTTCGTCCGCCACCACGCGTGCGAAGCGCTGGTTGACGCGTTCGTACGCGTTCCAGGTGCGGGCGTCGATCCGCGTACGGCCGATCGAGTAGTGACACAGCGGCCAAAGGGTGCGATTGGAGAAGCCGCCGTAATAGGCGGTGATCTCGCGCGCTGACAGCGCGACAGGGCGATAGCGGACGCGCGGGCCCGGCGGCGGCACCAGCGCGTCGTCGGGCTCTCCTGGTTCCTGCTCGAGCCCAGGCCAGCCGATCCAGACGCCGCCGCGCGCGGAGAGCACGGGGTCGAGGGCGGCGACGAGCCCTCCCGACGAGCGGGTGAACTGAATCCCGTGCGCCCCGCGCTCGGCGATGAACGGCAGGCGGTTCGAGACGACCACGAGCGCACGCGACGCCGGGCGGGGCTCGGCTGCGAGCGTCGCCGGTGCAGTCGCGGTGGTGCCGAGACTGTCGGAAACGAACGGCGTGGTCTGCATCGGTGCTTACTACCGCCTTCGCGGCAAAGCGGTCCGTCCCGGTTGGCTCTAGTTTAGCCGCCATGGGCCACGCGCGCGCCGTGACGCTGCTCTCCTTCCTCGTATCGGCCACATTCCCCTGGCGAGCGGCGGGGCAGTGCCCCGACGGTTCGGCACCGCCCTGCGCTCGCCCGTCCGCTCGACCCCCGGCCCCCAACAGCGTGGCCGTGCTCTACTTCGACAACCTATCCCGCGATACGGCCGACGCTTTTCTGGCCGATGGACTGACCGAAGAGGTCATCATTCGTCTCGGCCAGGTGCAGCGACTGCAGGTGCGGTCGCGCTTCGAAGTGCAGCGCTTTCGGGGACGCGCCACGCGGCAGGATCCGCCGGTGCTCGGCCGAGCGCTCAACGTGGCCTACCTCGTCACGGGCAGTGTCTCGCGTGTCGGCGACCGCGTGCGGCTGCGGGTCACGCTGATCCGCACCGCGACCCGGGCGCAGGCGTGGGGCGACGTGATCGATCGGGCGAGCAGCGATCTGCTCACCGTGGAATCGGACATCGCCCGTGACGTGACAACCGCGGTCGTGGGTCAACTGCTTCCGGAAGAGCGAACCCGCCTGAGCCGGCTACTCACTACCGATCCGATCGCGTATGAGGAGTACCTGCGCGGTCGCCAGGATCTGAACCGCTCGTTTGACGAGGCGGCGAGCCGCAGTGCCATCGCGCACTTCGACCGCGCTATCGCGCGTGACTCGATGTTCGCGGCGGCGTTCGCCGGCCAGGGGGTCGCATGGATCGCTCTAGCCGACGGCTACGTGCCGCCCCGCGAAGCGTACAGCCGCGCGCGGGAGGCGGCGGAGCGGGCGCTCGCCCGCGATTCGTCCCAGGCGGTCGCATATATGCTGCTGGCCAACGCGGTGCTCGCGCTCGACCTGGATGCGCACGGTGGCGAAGCCTTCGCACGCCGAGCCATCGCGCTGGACCCGAACAATGCGGATGCCCACAGCTCGTTGAGCCAGGACCTGCTCGCGCAGGGCCGGCTGGATGAGAGCATCGCCGCAGCAGCGCGTGGCTGGGAGGTCGATTCCCTGGAGTCGTTTCCCGGTGTCTGGTACGCCGACGTCCTGCGGTACGGGCACCGTCTTGATAGCGCCGCCGCGCTGCTGCCGCGCTTGCGGGCGGCGGGATTGAGCGCCGATGCGGACGCGCTGGAGGGATCGCTGTTGGCCGCCCGGGGAGACTGGCGGGGTGCCAGACGGTTCCTGACCTGGCGCTACTACGGTGGACGGATGGCGGGGACGTTGGTGCGCGCCCTGGTGGCGCTGGGCGACACCAGCGCTGCCCAGAGCGTCGTAGACTCGATGCTCGACGCCCGCACGCCCGGTTACTACAACCCGCTGCCGCTGGCGCGAGCCTATGCCGCGCTCGGCGACCGCGAACGCGGGCTGGAATGGCTGCGGCGCGCCTTCGAGGAGCGGACCGTGTGGCTGTGCGCAGTTCGTGTGGACGACGAGCTGGCGCCGCTGCGCGCCGATCCGCGCTACGCGGCGCTCGACCAGCAGCTGAAGTACTGATGACCGTGCGCATCACGACGCTCGCGCCCGCTGTCCACGCACCCTATCTTGGCGCGGCTGCTGCGTGATCACTCCTGACTCCGGCCTGCAGGCCCTCGCCGCGACCCGTTGGAAGGTCGCCCTGACGCTCACCATCATCATGGTGATCGTCTACTTCGGTTTCGTCTCCCTCATTGCCTTCGACAAGCCGCTGCTGGCGACACGGATCACGCCGGGGCTCACGCTGGGAATCCTGCTCGGCGTGCTGGTGATCGTGTCCTCGTGGCTCTTGACCTGGGTGTACGTGCGCTGGGCGAACACCAAGTACGACCCCGAGCTGCACCGCCTGCGGAAGTAGGATGCTCGCGCTCCTGCTGCAGGCCGCTCAGGCGCCCCAGGCCGCCGCGACACAGATCGGCGAGCCCAATCGGGTCGCCATGGCGTTCTTCTTCCTGTTTATCGCGACGACGCTCGGCATCACCTACTGGGCGGCGCGCCGCACCCGCACCACCGAGCACTTCTACGCGGCCGGGCGCACCATCAGCGCGCGCCAGAACGGCTTCGCGCTGGCGGGTGACTACATGAGCGCGGCCTCGTTCCTCGGCATCGCCGGCTTGGTGTCGACGAGCGGGTTTGACGGGCTGATCTATTCCACCGGCTGGCTGGTAGGGTGGCCGGTGGTGTTGTTCCTGATCGCGGAGCCGCTCCGCAATCTCGGCCGCTACACCTTCGCGGACGTGGTGGCGACGCGGTTGCAACAGACGCCGGTACGCCTCGCGGCGGCGCTGGGCACCCTTGCGACGGTGACCTTCTATCTGATTGCGCAAATGGTGGGTGCGGGTGGGCTCATCAAGCTGATGTTCGGCATCCGTTATGAGGTGGCGATCGCGATCGTAGGAGTGGCGATGATCGCCTACGTGCTGTTCGGCGGCATGATCGCCACGACGTGGGTGCAGATCGTCAAAGCCGTCCTGCTGCTCGGCGGAGCGGCGATCCTGGCGGTCATGGTGCTGGCCCAATTCGGCATGAACCCTGTGCGGCTGTTCGCCGCCGCGGCCGAGAAGTTCGGGGACGGCGTGCTCGCGCCCGGGAAGCTCGTCTCGAAGCCGCTCGACACCATCTCGCTCGGACTGGCACTGATGTTCGGCACCGCAGGACTGCCGCATATCCTGATGCGCTTTTATACGGTCCCCGATGCGGTCGCCGCCCGGAAATCGGTGTTCTGGGCGACAGGGCTGATCGGCGCTTTCTACTTGATGACGTTCGTCCTGGGCTTCGGCGCGATGGTGCTGGTGGGGCCCGATGTCATCAAGGGTGTCGAGCCCGGCGGGAACATGGCCGCGCCGCTGCTCGCCGAGCACCTCGGCGGCACCGCGTTCCTGGGATTCATCGCCGCCGTGGCGTTCGCGACCATTCTGGCGGTGGTGGCCGGTCTCACGCTGTCGGGTGCGGCCGCATTATCCCACGATCTGTGGGTGGGTGTGGTTCGCAAGGGCCACGCGACTCAGCAGGAGCAGCTACGTGTCGCCCGGCTCGCCACGGTCCTGCTCGGGATCGTCGCAGTGCTGCTGGGCATCACGTTCAAGGGACAGAACGTGGCGTTCATGGTCGGGCTGGCGTTCGCCATCGCCGCCAGCGCCAACTTTCCGGCGCTCGTCCTGTCGATGTTCTGGCGGCGCTGTAGTACGTCTGGGGCGGTCGCGAGCATGGTGACGGGCACCGTGTCCACGCTGCTCCTGATCTATCTGTCGCCCACCGTGCAGGTCGACATCCTGAAGCACGCCGTGGCGTGGTTCCCGCTCAAGAATCCCGCGCTCGTCACGATTCCCTTGTCGTTCGCCGTGGGGGTGCTGGTCTCGCTCGCAACCCCGGAACGCCAAGAGCAAGAAGGCTACCAATACGTCGAGCGGAGGATGCATCTCGGGGCGGTGGTGGAATAGGCATTCTCCTCGAGCGGTCGCTGGTGTCCTGATGGAGCGACAAGTCGTTATCGTATGGCTCGCCATTGCGACGGCATGCAGCTGGGGCGTGCCGCTGTGGGGCCAATGTCCCGACGGGTCGGCCCCGCCATGCCGGCAGGGCGCGACACGCGCCGTCACCGCCCGGTCGCTGGCGGTTCTGTACTTGCAGGATCTCTCCGGTGACACCGCCAACACCGCGATCGCCGATGGTCTCTCCGAAGAAATCATCGCGCGGCTGTCGCAGATATCCGGTCTCCGGGTCGCCAGCCGATATGCGTCCCTGAAGTACCGCGGCCGCCGAGCGTCCGATCCGCGACAGGTTGGGCGGGACCTCGGCGTCCGGTACGTCCTGGATGGGACGCTGCGGCGCGCCGGCCGGGGAATGCGCATCGTCCTCGCTGTTACTGATGCTTCAGCCGGATTCAACGTGTGGGGACAGACGTACCAGCGACCGATCGACGAGATTTTCTCCGTGGAAGACTCGGTCGCGGTCGCAGTGGCCGAGGTGGTGCTGGGTCGTCTCAGCAGCGGCGAGCGCGCGCGCCTCACGCCGCCGCCCGCGTCGGCCAGCACGGATGCGTACCAGGCGTACCTGCGGGGGCGAGTGGCCATCCGCGGCCGCACCGCTGCTGCGGCCGCGACGGCCGTCGCGGCGTACCGGGAGGCGATCGTCCTGGATCCACGGTTCGCGCGCGCATGGGCTGGACTTGCCCAAGCGCTGTCGCTCGCGCGGGATTGGGGGTGGGGCGTCACCGGTATCGCTCCTGACAGCCTTCAGCCCCTCGCGGTATCGGCTGCCGATCACGCGGTCCGTCTCGATTCGTCCAGTGCCGAGTCATGGCTCTCGGCCGCCATGGCCATGCGCGCGGACGATGTGCGCCGGGCGCTCGTGCTCCATCGGCGGGCCGTCACACTCGACTCGGCGAACGTGGAGGCGATCCATCAATTGGCCTGGGGCTTTCTCGCCAACGGTGAGCTCGATAGCGCGATCACGTGGGAGCGGCAGGCGATCGCCCGCGATCCGTATTACGCGTTCACCTATGCCGGACTCGGTCAAATGCTCGACATCTCCGGTCGGCCGGCGGACGCACTGGCGGTCCTGGCGCAGGGCATCGTAGTGGATTCGGCGAACGCGCCGCTGTTCTGGCGCCAAGCCGATGTGCTGCTGCACCTCGGCCGAGTCGCCGAGGCGCGGGTAGCAGCCGGTCGCGCGGGGGCTCTGGGTTTCGACTCCTTGGCAGTGCGCGTGATGGCGGCGATCCTGAGGCTACGGGAAGGAGACACGGCATTCGCGCGAGCCCAGCTCCCCGGATTGGAGCGCACTGCGACGGCCAACTTGGCACAGTCGTGCGGCGGGTTGGCGTTTTCGTCGTGTGCTCTCCTCTCAGGTCTCTATGCGCAGCTGGGTGACGTGGACGGGGCGGTGCGCTGGGCCCGAGAAGTACCGCGCTGGCCACACCGTTTCTTTGCCCAGTTGTTTGGCCGGCACTGGATGTGGGAGCCGGTCCGGGATGACCGCCGCTTCCAGACGCTCCTCGTTTCGCTGCAGGAATAGGAAGCCCACGACAGCGACCCAACCGAAGGTCTGTTGGTCCGGGGTCAGCCGCTCATGACGACCCCGAGCATTGACCGAACCGCCACACCCTGAGTAGGCTGCACTGCTATGTCCAGTGACGCCTTGATCGTCCGCGGCGCGCGCGAACACAACCTCAGGAACATCACCGTCGAGATCCCCCGGAATACCCTGACCGTCATCACGGGACTGTCGGGCTCGGGGAAGTCCTCGCTTGCCTTCGACACGATCTACGACGAGGGCCAGCGCCGCTACGTCGAATCGCTTTCCGCGTACGCCAGACAGTTTCTCGGCTTGATGGAAAAGCCCGACGTCGATGCGATCGAGGGGCTCTCACCCGCGATCTCGATCGAGCAGAAGACCGCGGGAGCGAACCCGCGCTCCACCGTCGGCACGATCACCGAGATCTACGACTACCTGCGCCTCCTCTGGGCCCGTACCGGCACGCCGCACTGCCCCAACGACGGGTCGCCGATCGAGCGCCAGACCGCCTCGCAGATCACCGAGCAGGTGCTCGGTTGGCCCGACGGAACGAAGATCGAAGTACTGGCGCCGCTGGTGCGCGGCCGCAAAGGCGAGTTCCGCGACCTCTTCGAGGGGGCGAAGAAACAGGGATTCGTCCGCGTCCGCGTCGACGGCGCAGTTCACGATCTCGCGGCCGTTCCGAAGCTCAATCGCAGGCAGAACCACGACATCGCGGTCGTCGTCGACCGGCTCGCCGTGCGCGCCGCCGACCGCTCGCGCCTCGCCGATTCGATCGAGACCGCGCTCAAGGCGGCCGAGGGAGTCGTCGAAGTCGTGCGCCACGGCAATGGTTCCCCGAAGCCCGTCCTCTTCTCTGAGCGCTGGGCCTGTCCCAAGTGCGGGTTGTCGCTCACCGAGCTCGAGCCGAGGCAGTTCTCCTTCAACTCGCCGTTCGGCGCGTGCCCCGAGTGCTCGGGGCTGGGAACCCGCCGCGAGGTGAACGCCGAGCTGGTGCTGGGAGACCCGAGTCTCTCGATCCTCGAGGGAGTGATCCTGCCCTGGGGTGAGCCGTCCGGGTATCTGCGCAAGGTCGTGCTCCCGACCCTCGCCAAGGCGTTCAAGTTCGATCTCGATGCGCCGTGGAAAGACGTCCCGGCCGCGGCGCGCAAGGCGATCCTGTACGGTGTTCCCGGGAAGACGCTCACGTATCAGTACCACAGCGAGCGCTGGCAGGGATCGTACGAGTCGGGCTGGACGGGAGTGCTGAAGCACGTCGAGAAGCGCTACCGCGAAACCGCGTCCGACAGCGTGCGCGAGCAGCTCGAGGAGTTCATGGTCGAGCAGCCGTGTCCCGCCTGCGGCGGCCGGCGCTTGAAACCCGAGAGCCTGTCGGTGCTGGTGCACGGGAAGAACATCGGCGAGGTCGTGGCGCTCTCCGTCACCGACGCGCTCGAGTTCTTCCAGGGGTTGCCCATCAAGCACAACGGCGGCCGCGGGCTGGACGCCGAAATCGCGAAGCCGATCCTCAAGGAAGTGATCGACCGGCTGCGCTTCCTGAAAAACGTCGGCCTCGACTACCTCACGCTGGAGCGCTCAGCGGCCACGCTCTCGGGCGGCGAGGCGCAGCGCATCCGGCTCGCGACCCAGATCGGCAGCCGGCTGGTGGGTGTGCTCTACATCCTGGATGAGCCGTCCATCGGGCTGCACCAGCGCGACAACGCCCGGTTGCTGGAGACGCTGCGCGAGCTGCGCGACCTCGGCAACACGGTGCTCGTGGTGGAGCACGATGAAGAAACGATTCGCGCCGCCGACCAGATCGTAGACCTCGGCCCGCGCGCCGGCCGCCACGGCGGCGAGGTCGTGGTGGTGGGTACGCTGCAGACCGTCCTGGACCACCCCGATTCGCTCACCGCCCGATACCTGCGCGGCGAGCTACGCATCCCGCTGCCGTCGCAACGACGCGTGGCGGACGGCGAGCGCGTGCTGCGCGTGGTGGGCGCCCGCCAGCACAACTTGAAGGACCTCACGGTGACACTGCCGCTCGGCCTGTTCGTGGCCGTCACCGGTGTTTCCGGCTCCGGCAAGTCCACCCTCGTGACCGATATTCTGTACCGGGCGCTGGCGCGGCATTTCTACCGGGCCAAGGTCATGCCGGGCGCCCACCAGCGGATCGAGGGGCTGGAGCACATCGACAAGGTGATCGACATCGATCAGAGCCCGATCGGCCGCACCCCGCGCTCCAACCCGGCGACCTACACGGGACTCTTCACCCCGATCCGCGAGCTGTTCACGTTCCTTCCCGAATCAAAGTTGCGCGGCTACGGGCCGGGGAGGTTCTCCTTCAACGTGAAGGGGGGACGGTGCGAGGCGTGCCAGGGGGACGGCCTGGTGAAAGTGGAGATGCACTTTCTCCCCGACGTCTATGTCCCCTGCGAGGTGTGCAAAGGCCGGCGCTACAACCGTGAAACGCTGGAAGTGCGCTATAAAGGAAAGAGCATCGCCGACGTGCTCGACCTGACCGTCGCCGAGGCCCTCGACTTTTTCGAGGCGCAGCCGCGGATCCGTACGAAACTGGAACTGCTGAATGACGTAGGACTCGGGTACATCCACCTCGGTCAGTCGGCGACGACCCTGTCCGGGGGCGAGGCCCAGCGCGTCAAACTCGCGACCGAGCTCTCCAAGCGGGATACCGGCCGCACGTTGTACATCCTGGACGAGCCGACGACCGGCCTCCACTTCGAGGATGTGCGTCTGCTGCTCGAGGTGCTGCACCGGCTGGTGGACAAAGGCAACTCCGTCGTGGTGATCGAGCACAACCTCGACGTGGTGAAGACCGCGGATTGGGTGATTGACCTCGGCCCCGAGGGGGGCGGGCGCGGCGGCGAGGTGGTCGCGGCAGGCTTGCCCGAGGATGTCGCCCAGGTCCGCGGCTCGTTTACCGGGCAGTATCTGCGCAAGGTGTTGCGGGTGGGGGACTGAGGCATAGGTTGCACGGCAGGCAGGAGGATGGTGTATGGGCGCCGAGTGGGCTCCAGCGGTCACCTTCAGCATCATCGCGCTCTCGGTCTCGGCGGCATTCGTGTTGCGCGG
>DATLVL010000199.1:0-5090 GCA_035577525.1 Gemmatimonadales bacterium
CCTCATGCAGATCGCCGCCGAGGCCGATTATCTTGTAGTGACCGAGAAGGACGCCGTGAAGCTGCGCGCGCTCTGGCCCGAAAAGCGAGGACCCGAGCCGCTCGTCGCCGTACTGGAACTGACCTGGGAACGCCACCGGGAGGCCGTCGCCGCGGCGATCGCGCGCGTCCTCGGCCTGCCGGCGCGCCCGAGCTCATCACACGCCACGCACGAGACATGACCGACACTGCCGCTTCCGCCTCCGGCCTGATTCGCCCCGACAAGGACCGGTTCCTGTCGGAGGACAATCCCTTCGAAGCGATGATGCAGCGCTTCGACCACGCCGCCCAGCTCCTGAATCTCGACCCCGGCCTCTACAAAGTCCTGCGCAATCCCGAAAAGCAGATCATCGTCTCGATTCCCGTGGTGCGCGATAACGGGGAAGTCGAGGTGTACACGGGCTACCGCGTGCTCTATAACACGTCGCGCGGACCGGCCAAGGGCGGCATCCGGTTCGATCTCAACGTCACGCTGGAAGAAGTGAAGGCGCTGGCGGCCTGGATGACGTGGAAGTGCGCCGTGGTGAACATCCCCTTCGGCGGAGCGAAGGGGGGCGTCGTCTGCGACCCCAGCATGATGTCGATGGCCGAGCTGGAGCGCGTCACGCGGCGCTACACGTCGGGCATCATCGAGACGCTGGGTCCGGATTCCGACGTCCCGGCGCCTGATGTGAATACCAACGAGCGCGTTATGGCGTGGATCATGGACACCTACTCCATGCACAAGCGCCACACGGTCACCGCGGTCGTCACCGGCAAGCCCGTCGAGATGGGCGGCTCGCTTGGCCGCCGCGAGGCGACGGGCCGCGGCTGCATGTTCGTGACACGCGAAGCGCTCGCCAAGATCGGTCTGCCGATGCAGCAGGCGCGCGTCGCCGTCCAGGGATTCGGCAACGTCGGCTCGCTCGCCGCCGATTTCCTCGCGAAGGAAGGGGCCACGATCGTCGCCGTGTCGGACAAATCGGGCGGGCTCGTGAATCCGCAGGGGCTCGACGTTCCGGATCTGCTCGCGTGGGCGCGGGAGCACCGGCATTTGGCCGGCTATCCGCGCGCGGAGAAGATCTCCAACGAAGAGCTGCTGACGATGGACTGCGACGTGCTGCTTCCGGCAGCGCTCGAGAACGTCATCACCAGCAAGAACGCGCGCAAGATCAAGGCCAAAGTGATCTGCGAGGGCGCCAACGGCCCCACCACCGCGGGCGCCGACAAGATTCTCGAGGAGAAGGGCGTCTTCGTCATCCCCGACATCCTGGCCAACGCCGGTGGCGTGACGGTGAGCTACTTCGAGTGGGTGCAGGACCGCGGCGGATACTTCTGGGACGAAGAAACCGTCAACAAGCGGCTGGAAGCGATCGTGACGCGATCGTTCCGTGAAGTCGTGGGGTTGTCGGAGCGCCACAAGGTGAACACGCGCATCGCCGCGTATATGCTGGCAATCGACCGCGTCGCGACGATGCATCGGCTCCGCGGGATGTATGCCTGATGCGCTACAGCGTCGTCGCGGTAGGCCGTATCCGGAATGCGGCGCTGCGGTCGGCGTGTGACGAGTACCTGAGCCGGTTGCGGCACTATACGAAGGTCGAGGAACGTGAGGTGAAGGACGAGGCGCGGCTCTCCGAGGCGATTGCAGGAGCGACGCGCCTCGTCGCATTGTCGCGCGAGGGGGAGCCCTGGTCCTCGCCGGAACTGGCGCAGCGCACGGCGCGTTGGGATCAGGAAGGGCGCGAGGTCGCGTTCGCGATCGGCGGCGCCGACGGGCTGCCCCGCGAACTGGTTCAGCGGGCCGAGGCGGTGTGGAGTCTGTCGGCCCTGACGTTTCCGCACGAGCTGGCCCGCGTGCTGGTGCTGGAACAACTGTATCGGGCGTTCACCATCCGGCGGGGGGAGCCCTACCATCGCGGTGGCTGAGCTGGACGCCGCGGAGCGGCGCGCACTGCTGGCGATCGCGCGCCAGGCAGTGGAAGCGGCGGTGCGCGGCGAGGCCGACACGGGCACGAGCATCGAGTCGGGGGCGCTGCGGCGTCCCGGCGGCGCGTTCGTGACGCTGCGTAGCCACGGGGAGCTGCGGGGCTGTATCGGTCACGTCGCGTCCGATCGGCCGCTCGCCGAAGTCGTCGCCCGGATGGCTGCCTCGGCCGCGACGCAGGATCCGCGCTTTCCCCCGGTTCCTGCCGACGAGCTGCCGGCGCTCGAGGTCGAGATCTCGGTGCTGTCCGAGGCGGTGCCGCTCGCGTCGCGCGATCCGCAGCAGATTCGTTCCGGTCAGGATGGGGTGATCGTACGCCGTGGCTGGCGCCAGGGCGTGCTGCTGCCGCAGGTCGCCGCCGACCACGGCTGGGCGGGCGAAGAGTTTCTGGCGGCGGCGTGCCGCAAGGCGGGGCTCGAGCCCGAAGCGTGGCGCGCGCCCGATTGCCAGCTGCTCGTCTTCCAGACGGACGTCTTCGGCGAATGACGGAATGGTTCGAGCAGTGGTTCGGAGAAGAGTATCATGTGCTGTACCCGCACCGTGACGACGCGGAGGCACGGCACGCCGTCGCGCTCATCCGCCGAGTGGCTCCCTGGTTTCCGGGAAAGCTCGTCCTGGACCTGGCGTGCGGTGCGGGACGGCATGCGGCGGAGCTCGAACGAGCCGGCGCGCGCGTCATCGGTCTCGATCTCTCGCCCGCGATGCTGCATCGGGCGCAGCGCCGGGTCAGGGCACCGCTGGTGCGTGGCGACATGCGCACACTGCCGTTCCGGCCCGGGACCTTCGGGTTGGTCGTCAACCTGTTTACGTCGTTCGGGTATTTCCGGAGCGACACGGAGCACGGCGCGGTGATGCAGCAGGTGGCCGAGGTGCTCGCCCCGGAGGGGCGGTTCGTGATCGACTACCTCAACGCCGATCAAGTGCGCCGCACCCTGCGCCGTGACAGCGAGCAGATCCAGCAGGGCGACGCGTTGGCGCGGGTGAAGCGCCGCTTCAGCGAAGAAGGACTCTACGTCGTCAAGGAGATCGAGCTGCGCGCCGAGAATCGGTCGTTTCAGGAGCGGGTACGGCTGTTCACGCCCGCCGAGCTGGAAGAGATGCTGACGGCGTCCGGCCTCGAGGTGGTCGGCCGCTACGGCGATTACGACGGCGCCCCGCTCGGTGTCGACACGCCGCGCACCATTCTCGTGGCGCGGCGTCCGTGATCCCACGCATCGTCGCGACGCCGATCGCGGCGCGCACCCCGTCGGTGCCCGCGTCGGGGGCGCCCCGCGCGGTGGCGCAGGCGGTGCTCGAGGCGACTCTCCCGGGACCCGGGCGGGATCGTCTGGCAGCCGGTGCCACGCTCGCCGTCACCACCGGTCAGCAGCCCGGCCTGTTCACGGGTCCGCTGTACACGATCTACAAGGCGCTGTCCGCCATCGCGCTCGCTGCTCGCCTGGAGCGTGAGCGCAAGGTGCCCGTCGTCCCGGTGTTCTGGGTGGCCGGGGACGATCACGACTTCCATGAAGCGAATCATGCGACGCTGCTGAACAGCAGCGGCGAGCCGCTGACGGTCGTGCTGCGGGAGCGCCCCGCCGACGCCGCGGCGCTGCCGTTATACCGCGAGCGCTGTGGTGCCGAGATCGCGGCGGCACTCGATCAGGTGCGCCAGGGCACTCCCGACAGCGAGTTCAAGGAGGCGGTGCTCGCCTGGCTGGCAGCCGCCTACCGTCCCGACGCAACCCTGGCCGACGCGGCGGCCGCGGCGATCCAGACGCTGCTCGGGCCGCTCGGCCTCGCCGTGGTGCGGCCCTACGCCGCGTCGATGAAAGGCGCTATGGCGCCGCTGCTGTTGCGCGCCGTGGCAACCGCGCTGGACGACGGGCTCTCGCCCGTGCTCATCGAGGCGAAGCACGGTCGCGATCGGCTGCGCCCCGAGGGCGACGCGTTCGTGACGCGCCGCTCCGGGGAGCGGTTCACCCGCGCCGAGCTGGAGCGGATCGCGGCGGACGACCCGGAGCGGCTGTCGCCGAACGTGCTGCTCAGACCGGTGATCGAAGCGGCGCTGTTGCCGACCGTCGCCTACATGGCCGGTCCGGGCGAGCTGGAATACTTCCCGAGCGCGGCGCCGCTGTATCGCGCCCTCGAGGTGTCGCCCCAGACGGCGCTGCCGCGCTGGTCGGGGACACTGGTGGAAAGCCGGGTCGACAAGGTGGTCGAGAAGCACGGACTCAAGATGGACGACTTCGCCGCGCCGCCTGGAGCGGTGGAGGGACGGCTGGTGCGCGATCAGCTCCCGCCTGAGGTCGCCGCGACGCTCGAGAATCTGAAGGAGGAGATTCGCAGCGCCTACGGGCGCGTGTCGGACGGCGCGCGCCGCGTCGATCCGACGCTCGAGCGGACGGTGGAGTCGGCGCGCAACGCGGCGCTGGGCGGCATGCAGGACATCGAGAAGAAGATCGTCGCCGCCCTGAAACGGACCAACGAAACGCTCGTGGGACAGCTGGCGCGGGCGCGGGCGGCATTGTTCCCGAGCGGCCAGCCGCAGGAGCGCGTGCTCACCTACGCGTCGATGGCGATCCGCTACGGACCGGCGCTGCTCACGGCGCTCGCCGATGAAGTGGCGCGCTGGGCGGCAGCTTCGTAGGTTGCTGGCATGCTTGGGATTGCGATCGTCGCGCTGGTGTTCGTCGCCCTGATGATTCCCATCGTTGCGATTCTCGTCGATTCTCCGCTGGGGCGCTCAATGGCGCGCCGGCTCGAAGGCGGCGGCAGCGAAGGCAACGCCGAAGTACAGAACCTGCAGCGCAAAGTCGATCTGCTCGAGGGGGAGATGGAGGAGCTGCACCGCTCGCTTTCCGGAATGAAGGACGAGCTGCAGTTCGTTCAGCGCCTGCTCGAGAAGCCGAAATCCCCCGGGTCGAGCGGCAGCTGACGAGCGAGCACGGAGGTGGCGGCGCCCGCCACGCCGTAGAAGTGGCAGCCGGCATCTTCGTCACCCGCGTCCTCGGCTACCTGCGCGAGCGCGTCACCGCACATTATCTGGGCAACGGCGCCGTCGCCGACGCATTCCGCGTGGCGCTGCGCATCCCCAACGCCATCCG
>DATLVL010000200.1:0-8048 GCA_035577525.1 Gemmatimonadales bacterium
GCTCGTGGCCGCGGCCTTGCCGGCGGCGATCAATCCTGGAAGCGATGACGGGCAGCGGCGCTTCGTCGTCTCGGTGGCGATCGGCTCGGCGGGGCTGCTCGGGTTCCTGTGGCAGCGGCGCAGGCACCCGCTCCCCGACAACATTCGGGCGAACGCGGCGCTGCGGCAGCAGTGGGCCCGGCGGGCGGGCGCGCGCAGCTCCGCGATGAGCGGCGACGTCACGCTGACGGTCCGCGCAGGATCGGCGAGCGCTCCGTGAGACCCACGATGGCTCGTGTCCTGCAAGCGCTGCTCTGCGTCGCAAGCGTCGGCGTGGCGCTCGCGGCGCAGATTCCCGTACAGGTGGGATTTCAGCTCGACGGCACCGGGACGCGCGTCCGCGGCGTGTCGACGGACCTGGCAACCGGTACGGTCGTGGGCGGGCGTGGCAGCGCCACGCTCGGGCCGGTGCGGCTGTCGCTGTTCTATCGCGAGGGGCGGCTCCACGACGGATCGACGCAGCCGTTACTGGTCGGAGCCGGTGCGGCGGCTGACGTGCAGCTCGCGCCGTGGATTACCGTCGGGCTGGGGCCAGAAGCGCGCGCGTACACGCTCGACTCGGCGACGCTGCGCCGCGTGTGGTTGGCGGGTCGCGTTGGCGTCGCGGCCCCACTCATCGGGACGTCCGTGCGGAGCGATGTGCGGCTGTGGCGCTCGGTCGCGACGTCCGCCGCCGGCGCTGATCTCACCCGGGTGGCCGGAGGAGAAGTCGGGATCGCCTATTGGGCTCCCGCGGGCTGGTGGATCCGGCTGGCGACGACGTTCGACGACGCAGCCTTCGCGGGCCCGCGGCACGAACGGTTCTACGGCCTCTCGCTCGGGGCGGGTCTCGGCCACTGACGGGTCACGCGGAGACGCGCGTGAGAAACTCGCTCAGGCGCTCGATCTCGTCGGTCCGGCCGAGCGTCGACATGATCTCCTTGGCGCGATCCTGATAGGCGCGCCCTTCCTCCCGGTCTCCCAGCCGGTTCTTGTACTCGCCATACGCCCGGTAGGCACGCGCTTCGAAGATCGGTGAGCGCTCGAGCGTGTGGCACAGCTCGATCGCCTGCTCGAAGAACACGAACCCGCCGGCGTCATTCTGGCGGCCGCGCAGCTCGCCCATGAGCAGGTAGACCTGAATCAGGCTGCCGACGAGATTGGCGGCAATCGCCAGCTGTTCCGCCCGGCGCATCTGCTCTTCGGCCTCGAGCAGGCGGTCGAGGCCGAGCTGCAGGCGGGCGAGGTTGACGCGAATCGAGACTTCGAGCGAGATGTCGTGCGCGTCGGCGCGGCGCGCCCAGGCGAGCGCCTCGCGGTACGACGCCGCCGCGACGGCCGTCTGTCCGCCGTCGGCTTCGAGCGTGCCGCGCGAATTGAGCAGCTGCGCCATTTCCTTGGCAGCTCCCGCCGCCTCGAACCGCTCGGCGGCGACGCGCAGGTGCTCGGCGGCGGCGCTGCGGTCACCCTGCTGCGCGGCGAGACGTCCCAGACGGTGCAGCAGCCGGCCGATCGCGGGGCCCTGCTCCGATTCCTGCGCCAGCCGCAGGCCGCGGGTATACCAGGCCTGCGCGCCGGGCCACTGCGCCTGCGCCAGGGCCGCGTCGCCGAGGCCTTCACACGCTCCGACTGCGCCGACCTGGTCGAACTCCGCCTCGGCCAGTGCCAGCGCGCGTTGAAAGTGCCGCGCCCCTTCGACCGAGCGCCCCAGCCCCAGGTCGAGCTCGCCCAGAGCTCGCAGCGATTCCACTTCCGGCCGCCGATTGGGCAGCGCCTCGGCGACAGCCAGCGCCGAGTCGTACCAGACCTGGGCCTGGGTCGAGCGACCGACGCGTTCTTCGAGCCGGCCGGCCTCGAGCAGCGCCGCGACGACTCCTGCGCCGTCGCGCCGCTGATCGGCGTCCAGCGCCTCGATATAGGCCCGGAACAGCGCTTCGACGTGGGCCGACATGCGCTGCACCGCTGCCCCGAGACGGCGCCGCAGATCATCGGGCTGCACGCCACGCTTCCCCAACGTCAGGTACGGCCCCGAGCTGGACCACACCTGCCGCTCGTCGGGACGCGAAGTGGAGATCAGAAGCGCGCGCAGCGGCAGCAGCGCCTCGAGGTCGGGGAGCAGACGCAGGGCCCGCTCCACGCGCACCGGGACGGGAGCCGCCGGGTCTCGCGCGACGCGCTTCACAACCCGTACTCCTTGATCTTGCGGGTCAGCGTATTGCGATGGATGCCGAGGATCTCCGCCGCCGATCCGATCTGGCCGTTGGTATTGGCGAGGACGCGCGAGATGTGGCGCGCCTCGAGCTCGGCGAGCGTCAGCAGCGCGCGCTGCGGCCGGTCGGGGAGCGAGGTTTCTTCGGCGCGCAGATCTTCCGATAGATCTTCGACGCGCAGCACGTCGGTTTCGGCCACCAGCACGGCGCGCTCGATCACGTTGCGCAGCTCGCGCACGTTGCCGATCCAGGGGTGGTTGCGCAGCAGCTCGAGGGCGCGATCCGAGATCGACGCGACCCCCTTGTTGTAGCGCCCGGCGAACTCCTTGACGAAATGCGACACCAGCAGCAGCAGATCGCCGTTGCGGTCCACGAGCCGAGGGAGGCGCAGCGTCACGACGGCGAGCCGGTAGTAGAGGTCTTCGCGGAAGCGCGCCTGCGAGATGGCCTCGCGCAGATCGCGGTTCGTTGCCGCGACGACCCGCACATTCACGGGAATGACCTCGGCTCCGCCGACGCGTTCGATCTCCCGCTCCTGGACGGCGCGCAGGATCTTGGCCTGCAGCGACAGGCTCATGTCGGCGATCTCGTCGAGAAACAGAGTGCCGCGGGCGGCCTGCTCGAAGCGTCCGATACGGCGCGCGATGGCGCCGGTGAACGCGCCGCGCTCGTGCCCGAAGAGCTCGCTCTCGAGCAGGTTCTCCGGAATCGCGGCGCAGTTGACCGCCACGAACGGCCCGGATGCGACGGGACCGTGCACATGGATCGCGCGGGCTACCAGCTCCTTGCCGGTTCCCGATTCGCCCTGAATCAGCACCGTGGCGTTGGAGCCGGCCACGCGGGCGATCACCTTATAGACCTCGAGCATCGCCGGGCTCTGGCCGACGAGGGCGTAGGGCCCCGCGACTTCGGCGTGCGGCTCGGGCAGCGGCAGCGGCATTTCCGTCGCCGCCGACCGCAGCCGTTCGATGGCACGCAGGAAATCTTCGCGTTGGAGCGGCAGCGTCAGCAGGTCGAGCACGCCGAGCCGCTCGGCGCGAAGCACGAGGCCCATCGACGGCCGGCCCACCGCGGCGATCAGCGCCGGGTTGCCCTGCGCCCCGCGCAACGCGTCGCGCCACCAGGCGAGCGCCTCCTCGGGGCGATCGCCGGGGAACGCGAGGACGACATCCCAGCGGTTCGCGGCGAGCTCGCGCACTGCCTGCGGCAGGTCCGGAGCATACACGAAGTTGACGCCGGCGTCGCTGGCCCATTGGCGCAGCGTCTGGATCGCCGAGCCGACGACGGTTCGATCGGTGGCCACCGCGATGACTCGCAGCACCTCCGCTTTCTCCTCGCGTGCGGGTGCTGAGCGAGCGGCGGGACGGTAGGTCCCGCTCAGCGTTTCACGCGGATGTGCGCCCATACCGCCCGACAAGAACGAGAGCATCATCCGTGCCCTTCGCGTGGTCGGCGAGAATGGCATCGGCGAGGCGTTGCGGCGACGCGGCGTTCGGATGCGCGAGCGCAAACGCTTCGTCCACGCCGTCGGTGGCGAAGACGAGCGTGTCGCCCGGGGCGAGCGCGATCACTTCCGCCCGCAGACGCGGCAGCTCCAGGCCGACGATACCCGGAGACGGGAGCAGGGTGGCCTGCGCCGCGCGTCCGGTCGCGCCGTGGAACCAGAGCACGCCGGCGACGTTGCCGACTCCGATCCAGGTGAGCGAGTGGTGCGCGGCGTTGACGCGCGCGAGACTCAGCACGGCGCCGCGCGTGCCGGCGAGCGCCTGGTGGCAGAGCTGCACCAGGGGCAGCACCGGCTCTTCGACGCAGCCCGTGAGCGTGGCGAGCGCCGTGCGGGCGACGGTCGCCGCGGCGGGACCGTGGCCGAGTCCGTCGACGACCGCGACGAGACAACCGTCGCGCGTCGGGTGGACCAGGTGCCCATCGCCCGACTCGACTTCGCCGTCGATGATCCGGCTCGCCACCGCCCAGTCGAGCGGGCCGTGGGCGTTCCCGCGGTCGTCATCCATGGAAGCGCTTCCACTTCCGCATCGTGACGGTCGTCCCCTGCTGCACGGCGGACACGATCTCGAAATCGTCCATGAGGCGCTTGGCGCCCGGCAAGCCGAGGCCGAGTCCCCCGGACGTGGAATAGCCGTCGCGCAGGGCGCGGTCGATGTCGGGGATGCCGGGCCCCTGATCGCGCGCGACGATCATCACGCCCGAGTGATCGCCGTTCATGACGACGCTGATGAGGATCTCGCCCTGACGGGCGTACATCAGGACGTTGCGGGCGATCTCCGAGATGGCGGCGGCGATGACGGTCTGGTCGCCGCTCGAGAATCCAGCGCGTGCGGCGAGCTCGCGCCCGGTCTGGCGGGCCTGGACCACGTCCTTGTCCGACGCGATGGCAACACGAATTTCGTCAGCCACGGACGCGCTTCGGCTCTCCACCGCGGTCCAGGAACGCCAGCCCCTCCTCGAGGTCGAGCGCGGTCGCGACGCCCTTGAGGCTGAGGCCGAGCTGCACCATGGCAAAGGCGACGTCGGGCTGAATCCCGACGATCACGGTTTCCGCCCCGCGCAACCGCGCCATGTGCGCGATGTCGCGCAGCGTTCGAACGGCGAAGGAATCCATGACGTCGAGCGCGGTCACGTCGACGATGACGCCGCGCGACCGGAACCGGCCGACCCGCTCGATGAGCGCTTCCCGCAACTGCAGCAGGTCGGCATCGGTGAGCGCCGACTGGATAGAGGCAATGAGATACAGCCCCTGCTTCAGAATCGGAACTTCCACGTGCTCTCCTCTCGCGGCGTCGCCCGCGGTCAACCCTTCGGGACGACCTCCGCGAGCAGCACCACTTTGTACCCGAGGAGCCGCTCGGCTTCTTCGATGCCGCCCTGGAGGTCGCCGACCGTGCTCATCTCGCTCAGGTCGACGCCGATGGTGACGAGCGTCTGCGCGATCTCGGGGGAGAGGCCGGTGACGATCACCGTCGCGCCCAGCAGCCGTGCGGCCTCGACGGTCTGCACCAAGTGGTTAGCGACGTTGGCGTCCATCGCCGCCACACCGGTGATGTCGATCACGACGACCTTGGCGCGGTTGGTGCGGATCGCCTGCAGCAGCTGCTCGGTGAGCTGGCGGGCGCGTTGCGGATCGATGACACCGATAATCGGCAGAATCAGCAGGCGCTCGCGCACCTGCAATACCGGTGTCGACAGCTCGCGAATCGCCTCCTGCTGCTGGCGGATGATGCGCTCGCGCTCCTGCACGAAGCCGACCGCCACGGTATTGGCGATGCGGTTCGCCGCCGGCTCGTAGGCGTCGAGAATGCGGTTGAGCTTCTCGAAATCCTCGTGGTACTTGGCGAACAGCGAGCGGGCGAGCACGTCGCGCAACAGCAGCACGATGCCGACGACTTCGTGCGTTTCGACGCCGCGCGGGATGATGCGCTCCGACAGGTTGCGCGCGTACGCCTGGAGGGCTTCGAAGGTGCCGGTCTCGAGCGCCTCGACGTAGTTGTCGTACACGGACGTCGCTTCGGCGAAGATTTCCTGCTCGCTCATCGCCGTCAGCAGCTGCGCGTGAGTGATGCGGCGCGCCCACTCTTCGCGCAATTGCGTGCGGTTTTGCCGCAGCAAGGCGACCAGCTCGCGCAGCAGCGCGGCAGTCGCCTCGGAATGGGGCTGGGTGTCGGGTGGCGCTTCGGGGTTGGACGGCTTACGCACCATAGGAGCCCCTTTGCAGACACGCTGCTCAATGTTGGCCCCGGCGAAGCAGCAAGGCTAGTGCCATGAGGTGCATATCCATCTTATTTACTGACAATAGTTTATGAGATCGAAATTGCGTACATGCACCGAAGTTGTGCCGGAATAGTGCTTAGGAGGCTACAAAATGGGGCATGCAGCACATTCCCGCTGCATGCCCCAATACCTACGGAAAATGCGTTTCAGAAGAAGCGTCAGGATCCGACCTGGCTGCGCGCCGCTCCCACGATGATCTCACCCGTAGTGAGGTGCGTCAGGGGATTCTGCAGCACGACATGAATCAGGTTCACGACGATGCCGCTCCCCGATACCCCATTCCCCGTGACGGTCTGCTCGTTGAGGATGACGTAACCCGTCCCCGGCAGATCGATCCGCGTGTTGGGCGCGGGGGTGAGGTCCCCGCTGCCGATCGCGACGCCGTTGACGACCAGATCGCTGAGACTCGAGCCGAAGGCGTTACTCGTGGCGCCCGCCGACGACAGCGAGCTCGACGCGACCGCGATGATCGTGCTGGCCTGGATCAGGCCGTTCAGAATGTTCACGTTCTCGAGGTGCGTCACGCTCTGCGCGCTCGACTTCTTCTGGTCCTGCGCGCCGGACGTGATGCTCGTCAAGGCGTCGATGGCGACCTGGCCGGGAATCTGCAGCGCGTCGACGTCGGTGCTCGCCAGGCCGCCGGTATCGGGAAGCAGCGCCTGCCCCGCCGTATTGGTAACGCCCAGCAGCGTCACCGACGCCCCGGTCGCCGCGCCGCCGACCGGCGCGACATTCTGGGCGGCGAGGCTGGTGCCTGCGAGGGCGACGAGCGCCAGCGCCGCAAGAGAGAGTGTGTGCTTCATAGGTCGTATTCCTCCTGTGACCGCGCGAAGCGGCTCACTTGTGGGCCTGGATGTTGCCGCCGGTGAGATCAGTGACGCCGGTACTGCCGAGGCCGTCGACCGTGATGCCGAAGCGGTCTGGCCCGGTGCCCGGACTCGATCCCGGCTCGCCGTTATCGCACGCCGTCGCCGCGTAGCGCCGCTGGCTGCCGTCGCTCACGCGCGCGGTGCCGGTCCACGTGCCGCACACGCCGCCGCGCGGATCGGTCGACCCCGTGAACGAGTCGATCAGGAGACTGTGGATCCGCGTCATCGGCGCGACGCCGCCGTGGTAGACAACTTCCATCTCACCTTTGAACGGCGGCCCGCTGCGGCCGTCGACGTTGAATCCGAATGTCGTCTTGCCGACGGCGGGGTCGATGCGGCCGCCGCCGGTCATACGAAAGCCGGGGATGCCCCCGCCGCCGCAGGTCTGCGGCTTGTCGATGCAGTTCGAGAACCGCGGCGGTGGAGTCGGGTTGGTGCTGGTGTTGTCGGGGGTGCAGGCCGCGGCAATCAGCAGCGCCGCGACGCTTGCTCCGACGTACCACTGTGTGCCGGTGTTCATAGTCGCTCGTGCCTCCGATCAATGGGTCCAACCAGCGCCCATCCAGGGGCGCGGCGAACCGCGTCTCGCAAACGCGGTGCCATGCACGAGGGACCCCATCAACAGCAACGCCCCGCACAAACGTGTCGGGGCGTTGCGGCGTCGGTTGCGACCACGCGGCGCGTCGCAACGCGTCGCGCGCGGCGCATACGACCCGCTCGTGTGCGGCGCGCAGCAGTTGGCGCGGCGTTGCGCCTAGGAGGGATCCGCAGGCTCGCTGTCGGGCGGCTGCTCCGCGCCCGGACCGAATCCCGTCTTGCCCGGCCGGTCGGGGATCGTGATCGGCACGATCGCCTCGTTGTTGTCGTAGTTCGACTCGACGAAGTTGTGACACAGGCCGTTGGCGTCGCGCGGGCGCAGCGAGTCGGCCGGCGAACACACGAACGCCGGGTTCACGGTGATGCGGATGAGATAATCTCCTGGAGGGACGGGGGCGGCGGGATCGTCGAGCACGAAATACTGCCCGCCGATGTGCTTATCGTAGGTGTCCGCCCAACCCGTGCTGATCCCCTGATTCCCCGGTGCCACGAGGGTCCCGCAGGCATCGTAGACGCGTCCCGCCGGCGGGACGTCGGAGCGCCACGGGGTGACGTCGATCATGCAGAA
>DATLVL010000201.1:0-2862 GCA_035577525.1 Gemmatimonadales bacterium
GGGGGTCAGGGTGACGGTGTGGCTCGTGAGGCCGGCATGGGCCGCGACCGACTGGATGTACGGCCACTCGCTCATCTCGGGATCGTCGAACGTGATGGAGTACGCGGCGAGCGGAATGCCCGCCGTCGACGCGACGAACGAGGTGTCTAGTCCTCCCGATAGGAGGCAGCCGACCGGGACGGCGCTCCCCAGGTGACTGCGTACCGCCTCCGTCACGAGTCCCCGGAATTCTTCGACCGCCTGCCCGTATGGCGGCATGTTGCCGGAATCCAGAGGCGCCGTGGCGAGTGTCCAGTAACGGCGAAACGCCGGCGCACCACCGGCGTCGCTGCGCAGGTCGATTTCGAACGTGGTCGCTGCCGGCACCGGGTGCACGTCCCGGAAGAACGACAACGACGATGAGGCCGGTGGGTAGCCCCGCAGAAACTCGGCGTAACGCACCGGCTCGACCCGGGGGCCGTCGGCGCGGGCACAGGCCAACGCCTGCGGCTCCGACGCGAAGCTCAGCCGCCCCGGCTCGACGGTGAAGAACAGCGGTTTGATCCCCAACCGGTCGCGCGACCCGATGAGGCGCCCCTGCGCGAGGTCGACGATGATGATCGCCCACATCCCCGTGAAGCGGGCGAAGCATCCAGTCCCCCATTCGCGGTAGGCGGCGAGGGCGACTTCGGTATCGCTGCATGTGAGAAAGGCGTGCCCCCGCGTGCGCAGCTCGTCGCGCAACCCGGCGTGGTTGTAGATCTCGCCGTTGAGGACGATCCAGTGGCGGCCGTCCGCGCTGCCGAGCGGCTGCGCCGCCGCCTCGCTCAGATCCTGGATGCAGAGACGGCGGAACGCGATCCCCAGGCGTGGCGGCGGCGTTTCGGATGGGGACGGCGGCGTACTCGAGCGAAGCGCGGCCAACCCGCCATCGACGAGCAGCCACCCTTCCCCGTCGGGACCGCGATGCGCCTGACGGGCGTGGGCGCGGGCCAGGGCGGAGACGAGCGGCGTCCGCGCGGCGCCGCTGTCGAGCACGACGCTGATTCCGCACATGGGCGACAAGCGTAGCGAGTCGCGGGAACCTTCGATAGGTTCACTCTCGTGAGGTTCGTCCCCTGATGCGCGCGCTCGCGGACCTAGCGGCCCGGCTGCACCTCGACGCCCTGGCGCTGTCGACTCTCAAGGCCGGCGCCGTGCTGGTCGTACTGTTCGTGTTCGTATTCATCTGCGAATCGCGTAAGGGCAGCGATCGATCGCGCTACCTCACGAAAAACTTCTTCAACGATGTCCTCTACAGCCTCTTCTACCGGGGGGGCCTGTACGGCGTGCTCACGGGCGCGATCATCGCCAATGCGCTCGGACACCGTCTCGACTTCTTCAAGGTCGGCGTGCTGCAGGGGCTCCCGTTACCGGTTGCCGCGGTACTCGCCTGGCTCTCGACCGACTTTCTCGGCTACTGGATTCACCGGCTGCAGCATCACAGCAGGCTCCTGTGGGCCTTCCACAGCGTGCATCATTCGCAGGAGCGGATGACGTTCCTGACGTCGTATCGCATCCACCCGATCGAGATCTTCATCGCCAACATCATCATGTTCATCCCGCTGCTCGTGCTCGGTGTCCCGACCACGACCTGGGTGCCGCTGTACGTGCTGCAGAACGGGTTGGAGTTCGTCCAGCACGCCGATCTGGACTGGCGCTACGGCAAGCTGTACCGCCTGATCGTAAGCCCGCTGTTCCACAACTTCCATCACTCCGCAACGCCCGAGCACTACAACCGCAACTTCGGCAAGGTGCTGAGCATCTGGGACTTTCTCTTCGGGACGGCCGTGCTGGACGAGCAACGTCCGCGGCGGACCGGCGTGGACGGGCTCCACATGCCGGAATCGATCGCGGGGCAGCTCATCACGCCGTTCCGGATGCTGCGCCAGCAATTCTTCCCGAGGCGCCGCGAACGGCTTATATCTAGCCCATGACGATCCAGTACCGCCGCAGAACCGGGGTCGAAGCCGCGCCGATGCAGGACGAAACGATCCTGTTCGACCCTACCACGAAGCGGTTTTGCCTGCTCAACGGCACCGCAGCGTTCCTGTGGGAGCGGCTGCAGCAGCCCTGCACGGTGGAGCAGGTGTCGGCCGATCTGTGTCAGAATTTCGCCGGGGCCGATGCCGGGGCGGTGCAGCAGGACGTGCAGGCCGCCCTGCGGCAGCTCACGGATCTGGCGTTCGTCGTCACTGAAGCGTAGTCTTTCTTCATCTACCCTCGCACCGAGGAGCGCACCCGATGTCGACTCTGAGCACCGAGCGGCCAAAGTACGAGCCACCGACCATCCGCGTGATGGACGAGACGGAAGTCTTGAAAGCGTTCCAGCTCACGAGCGCCGGCGTCAGCTGGTGGACGATGTAGTCCGCCCGTCGGCACCCGTTGCAGCACCGCTGCAGAACGGCCGCTCCAAACGGAGCGGCCGTTCCACTCGGGGGCCGTGGTGGCACGACGCGCCGGCGATCGTGGCGCGCATCGAGACCGGTCGATCGTTCCCTCCACCAACCTGGTACCGGATTGGAGAGGGATGGCTCGGCATTGCGTCCGACCATGCGCCGTTCGCGAACCGGTTCCGCACCCTGTTCGGTGAATGCGCCGGCGGCCCACCGGAGCCCGGCACGCTCGCCGTGCGCTGTGGGGTGCGATCGCTGCAGCGGCCTGCCATCGCCCTCGTGACGTTCGACGATCCCGAGCCCCTCGACCAGGTGCGCTTCGCACAACGCGTCTTCGCCGACCGCGACTACGAGCCGGCGCCGACAGAGCAGTCGGGTTGGTCGCGGTTCGGAGACGCGGTCCTCGCGGCCGCCGATCGGCAGCTGCTGGTGCGGCGCGGCGCTCCCT
>DATLVL010000202.1:0-4713 GCA_035577525.1 Gemmatimonadales bacterium
GGGTCGATCGACACCCTGCTGCTCGCCGACGGCGTCGACGAGGGGCTGCTCTCAACGCTGGCACCGGTGGTGAAGACGTGGGAGAAGGCGGGGCATCCGCCGCCGATCATCCTCTCCGATCGGGAATGGCACGGGTCCGCCGACGCATTCGCGATCGAGTACGAGGACATCCGCGCGGCCCACCGCATCATCGCCGGACGCGATCCCTGGGCCGATGTGACGGTACAGCGTGAGGACGTGCAGCGGCAGCTGGAGCACGAGCTGATCGGCAAGCTGGTGCGGCTGCGCCAGGCCTACGTCGTTGCGCTGGACGATGGACGCCGGCTCACTGCGCTGATCGCGGGCAGCGCGGCGAGCTTTCTGACGATGCTGCGCACCACGCTGCGGCTCGCCGGCACGCCGGTGCCCGAGACGGCGGCAGAGGTGGTCCTGGCCGGCGCCGCGGTGATCGGCTTTCCGGCACGGGACCTGGACGACGTGGTGCGGCACCTCGATGGCCGGGCCCAGCTGGCGTTGCAGGCGCGCGACCCGCGCGCGGCTGCCTACCTCGAGGCGGTGGCCCGCACCGCCGATTATGTGAATCGCTCGTGACGACTCGAAGACAAATGTCGAATGTCCAATATCGAATGTCCTCTGTCGCAATGATTCGCGTCGAGAGTATTTCCACTAAGGAGACTGTAGCGTGAAGACACAGCGGCGATACTGGTCGATGGCGGTGCTCGTGGCGCTGGCAGGCGGCTGCGGCTACAACACGATTCAGACCTACGACGAGCAGGTGAGCGCGGCGCTGTCGCAGATCAAGGTGCAGCTGCAGCGGCGGGCCGACCTGATCCCCAACCTGGTCTCGACGGTGCAGGCCTACGCGAAGCAGGAGCGGGACATCTTCACCGCGGTCGCGAACGCGCGCAGCCGCCTGTCGGGCGCGATCCAGTCCGGCGACCCGACGCAGATGGCCGATGCCAATCAGGCGCTGAACGCGCCGCTCGGCCGCTTGCTCGCCATCGTGGAGAATTATCCGCAGCTCAAGTCGAGCGAGAACTTCAAGGGACTGTCGGATGAGCTGGCGGGTACGGAGAACCGCGTCGCGGTGGCGCGGCAGGATTACAACAACGCGGTCAATCAGTACAACGCGTACATCCGGAGATTCCCGCAGGTGCTCACCGCCAAGGTCACGGGAGCGAAAGCGCGGGCGTATTTTCAGGAATCAGCGGGAGCGGATAGCGTGCCGAAGGTGCAATTCAACAACTGATCAGTCGACGATGGCGTCCGGCATCACGTAGTGGATGGGATTCACCGGTTTGCCGTTGACCCAGATCTCGTAGTGCAGGTGGGGACCGGTCGCGAGACCGGTCGATCCGACGAGGGCGATCTTCTGGCCGCGCTTCACGCGCATGCCGCGCCCGACGAGGATCTTGGAGCAGTGCGCGTACTTGGTGACGACGCCGTAGCCGTGGTCGATCGTCAGGTAGTTGCCGTAACCGTCTTCCCAGGTGACTTCGGTGACGATGCCGGCCGCGGGGGCTTCGATTTCGGCGCCCATCGGCGCGGCGACGTCGATGCCTTCGTGCGGGCGCGCCATGTGCAGAATCGGGTGCACCCGCTCGGCGGCGAACGCGCTCGTGAGCCAGCCCTTGGTCGGCATGATCGAGGGCGTGGCGGCCATCTTCGCCTGGTGCGACGAGAGCGAGTCGTACGCTTCGTTGATCGACCGCACCAGGATGTTCGCGCGGCGCGTCAACCCGTCGAGATCTTCGCGCGCGGTGACCGCTTCGGAGCCGAGCTGGCCGGTGGCGTTCAAGCTGTCGCGCTCGGTCCACGAGCCGACCGGTCCGCCGATGCCGGCCTGCTGCACCGTGGAATCGGTCGGCGTCAGTCCGGCGAGGACGCGCAGCTCCTGCGCGCGCTGGCTGAAGCTCGACAGGGTGTCGTGCAGTCCGGCGAGGCGCGAGCGCATGCGCTGGATCTCGTCGGCGAGCAGGCGATTCTCCCGCTCGAGCACGCGGCCGTGCGTGATGCTCACGCCGCGCGACAGCGCGGCGCCGCCCAGCACGACGAGCAGGAGCACCAGCACGCTCCCGATTCCGACCAGCGTCTTGAAAACGGAATGGGAGACCTCCACGGCACGCGAAGCACCCGAGCCGTGGGGGACAACCATCACCGTCCAGCGCCGATCAGAGTTGCGCCGTTCCGAGCTGCGTCTCATATCTCCTTTACCTGCGCTTACTTCTGTTTCAGAGGGATGACCAAAATAGGACCCGGGGCACCCAGCGTCAACGTGCGAAGTGGTGATGCAGGTCACGCAGCCTTGGGCAGGCTGTAGCTCTCAGTCCGCCGGGGGCTTAGGGAACAGGGGCGCCCCTTTCCGGACCGCCCAGCCGGTCGGATCCAGGGTCGCGAGATCGGCGAATCGCAGCTCGGCGAGTGCTCGTGGGGCGCCGAGTGACTCCCACAGCTCCTGCGCTTTGCCCGGCACGAAGGGCAGGGAGAGCACCGCGAGGCGGGCGATCGTGCGCGTGAGGTTGGCGAGTACGCTGTCGAGCTCGGCGTCGTTTTTTTCCTTCGCGAGTTTCCACGGTGCCGTCTCTTCGACGTAGCGATTGGCTCGGCCCGCGAGCCCCACGAGCTCGGCGGCGCCGTGCTCGAGCGCCACGGCGTCCAGCGCGCGCGCGTAGGCATTGAGATGCGGGTGGGCATCCTCCTCGAGCGGCGTCACGAAGCGTCGCGGATCGGCCGGCACCGTGCCGCCGCGGTAGCGGTGCACCATCGCGATCGTCCGTGACGCGAGGTTCCCCAGCGTGTCGGCGAGATCGGCGATGTAGCGGACGTCGAACCGCTCCCAGGTGAAGTTGCCGTCGTTCTCGAATCCGATTTCCCGCAGCAGGTAGTAGCGCAAGGCGTCCGGGCCGTGGCGCTCCATCGCCTCGTCGACCGAGAGCGTGCCACCCGCCGACTTCGACACTTTCACGCCGCCCCACTGCACGTAGCCGTGCGCCCACACCATTTTCGGCAGCGGCAACTCGGCAGCGAGCAGCATCCCCGGCCAGAGCGCGCAGTGCAGTCGCGTGATCCCTTTGCCGATGACGTGCAGGTCGGCCGGCCACAGCCGTTCCCAGCCGGCGTTGGGAAATCCGGCTGCGGTGATGTAGTTGATCAGCGCGTCGAACCACACGTACACCGTCTGGTCGGTCTCCCCCGGAAACGGAATCCCCCAGGGAAAGCGCGCCCGCGAGATCGAGGTGTCCTGAAGGCCGTCGTCGATCAGCCGTAGCACTTCGTTGCGGCGGATCGCCGGCTCGACCGCGAACTCGGCCGTCGTGATGCGCCGCTTGATCTCGGGCGCGTAGCGCGAGAGCCGGAAGAAGATGTTCCGCTCTTTCATCCGCTGCAGCTCGAGATTGGGATGCTCGATGCAGTGGCCGTCGGCGATCTGTGCTTCGGACTTGAACTCTTCGCAGCCGACGCAGTACAGTCCCTCGTACTCATCCTCGTAGATGTCGTCGGGATGATGCTGCCGGATGCGGTTCAGGAATTCGGTGACCGACGCCGCGTGGCGCGCCTCGGTGGTGCGGATCCAGTCGTCGTGGGAGCAGCCGAGCCGTCGCCAGGTGGTCTCGAACCGCTCCGAGATGCGGTCCACCCAGGCCTGCGGCGCGAGCCCGTTCTTATCGGCAGCGAGAGCGACCTTCTGTCCATGCTCGTCCATTCCCATGACGAACCGGACGTCGTCTCCCTTCAAGCGGTGCCAGCGGGCGAGACAGTCGGCGCCGATCTTTTCGAGGGCATGACCGAGGTGCGGCTCACCGTTCGAGTAGTCGATCGCCGTCGTGAGGAAATACTTAGGCACTCTGTCCGCCGCTTCCCTCTCCTCCGCCGCCACTTTGCGGATCAGCACCGCCTCCACCGCCACCACCACCGCGGCGCCGGCGGCGGCGGCGTCGCCGCCGCCCCGAGCGCGCCTCTGCGGGCTGCGCCGGGTCCTGGGCGGGCGGCACCGCCGGCGCCGGGGCCGGATCGGGTGCGCTCGGAGATTCGGTTGGCGGGGCCGCGGCGGCCGCGGCGGGCGCGACGGACGCCACACCGCCATCGCCACCCGCGCGCGCGATCTCGTCCTGCAGCCCCTCCAGCGCCACGACGCGCGTGCCGTGCTCCTCGGAGCGCAGCGTCACACGGTCGCGGAAGATGTCGACGGCCAGCACCTTTTCCTGTCCCACCGCGGTGCGCAGCAGCCGCCCCTCCTTGGGGAAGCGCTTGCGGCTCTGCACGTAGAACTCGTGCTCGTAGTGCAGGCAGCAGAGCAGGCGCCCGCACGGCCCAGAAATCTGGGTGGGGTTGAGCGACAGATGCTGGTCCTTGGCGATCGAGAGGTTGACCGGTCGCAGCTCAGGGAGCCAGCTGGCGCTGCAGTACTCCCGCCCGCAGCGGCCGACGCCGGAGAGCCGCCGCGCCTCGTCGCGCGCCCCGATTTGGCGCAGCTCGATGCGGGTTCGGAAGACCGCCGCGAGGTCGCGCACCAGGGCCCGGAAATCGACGCGCTGCTCCGCCGTGAAGTAGATCGTCAGCTTGCGCCGGTCCCACTGCCACTCGGCGTCGGAGACCTTCATCGGCAGGTTGTGCGAGCGGACCCGCTCCCGGGCGGTGCGGCGCGCCTGGTCCTCCTCGTCGCGCAGCCGCTCCGCCACGTCGACGTCCGCGGGCGTCGCGCGCCGTACCACC
>DATLVL010000203.1:0-2736 GCA_035577525.1 Gemmatimonadales bacterium
CAATCTCTTCGGGCGGGCGGCGCGCACAACTGACCGGGCGATCCACGACGACTCGACGAGCTCGGACGCGTGGCTCGCCCGGAGCATGGTGCTGTTCTTCAGCGGGAAAAACGAAGAGCTCGGGCAGGCGCTCGCGGCAGCGGGACGCGCCGTGCTCCTCAACCAGGCTGACGACGCCGGCCAGGGATGGAACGGTACCCTCCTCCGCCGGGCTGGACGATTCGCCGAGGCGAAAGAGCAATACCGTCTGGCCCGCAGTATCAACCCATTGAACGTCCAGGCGGTCGCCGATGCCGGCTTCACTGCGTACGCCGAGCGTCGCTACCCCGAGGCACGGCAGTGGTACGACAGCGCGATCGCGCTCGACACGACCTTCAGTTCGCAGTTCGGTCTGCGCGCGAGGGTACGCGCCTCGCAAGGGGACTTGCGCGGTGCGCTGGACGATGCGACTCACGCGCTGCGGCTGGCGACACCCAGTGAGCACCTCCGGATGGCTGCCGAGCTCGCCGAGATGGAGGCCCGCAACGGCGAGCGGGACAGCGCCCGGCTTCTGCTGCAACGGACCTTTGAAGCGCTGGGTTGGCCGGGTGGTGTGCCTCCGGGGGTGATTTCGGTTCGGAACGCCTACGATCCGGCTCTGGCTGCCGCGAACCTTGGGATGACCGACGTCGCGATAGCGATTCTGGAGCAGGCGCGGCCGCGCAGCGCGTGGCTCTGGAGTTATCTGTATTGGAAAGACTTCGATCTGCTTCGGAACGATCCACGGTTCGCCACCATTTTCGAAACGGCGCGCCCTTCAGGTGCCCCCGAGGTACCGCCATGACGATGGGAGCGCCCCCAGCAACGGTCGTTTTGGAGGTCCCGGCGGGCGACGCGGCGGTACCGCGGCTCGAGTTGTCGGAGTGGGCGGCACGCCACGGCGTGGTGGCAGGCATTACGACGCGAGCCGGCGGCTACTCGCTCGGTCTCTGGAGTGAGGAGCCGGCAGGGCAGGTGATGACGCGCTGGCGCGCTTTCCGGCGGGCATTCGAGTCGGGGTTCCCGACCGTCGTCATGAGCCACCAGGTGCACGGCACCGACATCACGTGGCACACGAACCTGTCCCCTGGTTGGATCGTGCTCGACGGCGTCGATGGCCACGCCACGCGGGACCGCGGCGTTCTGCTCGCCATTACCGTCGCCGACTGCATCCCTGTCTACCTCGTCGCACCGGACCGTGGCATCGTGGCTCTCCTGCACGCAGGCTGGCGTGGCGTAGCGGGCGGGATTCTCGAGCGGGCCCTCGGTGACTTGACGGCCGCGACGGGGGCGACTTGCCGAGATTTCGTAATGCATTGTGGCGTAGGGATTTGTGGCAACTGCTATGAAGTAGGTTATGAAGTCTCAGAGCGTGTGACAGGTCGCCCGCCGAGCAGCTCTCCGACCTTCGTCGACCTGCGCGGTTTGCTCGCCGGACGTGGTGCGGCGCTGGGCCTCGCCGATGTGAGCATCTCGGCGTTCTGCACGGCGCACCACAACGATCAGTTTTACTCGCACCGCGCCTCCCACGGCAGGGACGGCAGAATGGTGGCGTACCTCGGGATACCGCTCGCCCCGACTTGACACCCAAAGGGGTGGGGATACATTCCCCCTTCGAAGCGGGCGAAGTCAGGCCCGCGCTTTTTTTTATGCTCACCGACAGCCTGGTGGAGGCCGTTCGGTCCCGGTTGGAGAGGTTGGGACTCGATCTGGCCGACCTTCGCCTGGGCGGCACGCCGAACCGGCCGCTCGTTCAAGTGCGCATCGATTGGCCGCCGGCGGACCCGGAGCGGCGCGTGACCGTGGACGACTGCGCCCTGGCCAGCCGGACTCTGGAAGCGTGGCTGGACGACGGTGGACCGCTGGGCCCCCGCTACCAGCTCGAGGTCTCGAGTCCGGGGTTCGACCGGCCAGTGCGCTGGCACCGGCACTGGGTCCGGTTCATCGGGCGCGACGTGCAGGTGAGGCTGGAAGGGCTGGGGCGGGTCCGCGCCCGGATCGTCGCCGTGCCGGACGAGGCGTCGGTCGTGTTGCACCCCGAGGGCCGCGAGCCCGTCACAGTGCCGCTCGAGCAGGCCCGGGAGGCCCGTTTGGCTGTGGATTGGTGACCGACAACCGATGACTGATACCTAGATAACGGATTCCAAGAATGGCCAACGCTACCGACGTCGTTTCCGCGATCCGCGAGCTGACGAGCTCCAAGCAGCTCGAGCGCGGTGAAATGATCGAGCTGTTGAAAGACGGGCTGCATGCGGCTCTCGTAAAGCGCTATGGCCCGAACGTCCGTGCCGAGATCGCGATCGACGAGCTGAAAGGCACGATCCGTATCGTGGTGCTGAAGACGGTGGTCGAGGCGATGGAAGACCCGGGCACGCAGATCTCGCTCGAGGAAGCCCGCTACGAGGACCCCGATTTCCAGCCCGGCGACGTGCTCGAAGAAGAGGTGCCGTTCGGCGAGTTCGGCCGCACCGCGGTGCAGGCGGCGAAGCAGCGCATTATCCAGCGCGTGCGCGAGGGCGAGCGCAGCCGCATTCGCGACGAGTTCACCGGCAAGGTCGGCGAGCTGCTCCCCGGAGAAGTGCAGCAGATCGAGCGCGGCAAGATCGTGGTGATGCTCGCCAAGTTCCGCGAAGCGGAGGCGATCATCCCCTACCGCGAGCAGAACCATCGCGAGCACTTCCACCAGGGCGATTCGATCCGCGCGGTACTCAAGCGCAT
>DATLVL010000204.1:0-3716 GCA_035577525.1 Gemmatimonadales bacterium
GAAGCTCACGGACACCCTGTATGTCCTCGACGAGCCCACGATCGGCCTGCACCCCGCCGACATCCAGCGCCTGCTCCAGCTGCTGCGCCGCCTCGCCGACAACGGCAACACCGTCGTCGTCGTGGAGCACGATCCCGCAGCGATGGCGATCGCCGACTACATGGTGGAGCTGGGACCGGGCAGCGGGACGGCGGGAGGCCACGTGGTCTATCAGGGAGCCGCCGCGGCGGTGCGGACGGCCGGGACGCTGACGGGCCAATACCTCTCCGGGGAGAAACGCATCGCCGTGCCCTCGGCGCGCCGCCCCGCCGTGCGCTGGCTCGGGGTGAAAGGGGCGCGCCTGCACAATCTGCAGGACGTGGACGTACGGCTGCCGTTGCACGCACTGGTCGCCGTGACCGGCGTGTCGGGGTCGGGTAAATCGACGCTGGTGCACGACGTGCTGTACCGGCAGCTCGAGCGCCGGCTCAAGGGCGGCCATAGCGCCAAGGAGCACCTCGGCGAGCCGGTCGGAGCAGTCACGGCTCTCGAAGGCGCGGAGGCGATCGGCGACGTGGTGCTGATCGATCAGTCCCCGATCGGGCGCACGCCGCGCTCCAACCCGGTCACGTACGTGAAGGCGTTCGACGAGCTGCGCGCGTTGTTTGCCGCCCAGCCCCGTGCGCGCGAGCGCCGCTACACGCCGAGCACCTTTTCCTTCAACGTGCGCGGCGGGCGGTGCGAGACCTGTGAGGGCGCGGGCGCGGTGCAGATCGAGATGGTCTTCCTCGCCAACGTCTTTGTCCCATGCGACGCCTGCGGCGGCAAGCGGTTCAAGCGCGAAGTGCTCGAGGTCAAGATCGGCGGACATTCGATTCACGACGTGCTGGAGTGGACGGTGGACGAGGCGCTGCAGCGGTTCCACAAGCAGCCGCGGCTCGCGCGCGCGCTGTGGCAGCTGCAGCAGGTGGGGCTCGGCTACCTGCGGCTCGGGCAGCCGGCCACCACGTTGTCGGGCGGTGAGGCGCAGCGGCTCAAGATCGCGCGTGAGCTGACGTTTTCCGGCACCCGCCCGGCCCGTGGCGCGCGGCGCAATCTCTACATCCTGGACGAGCCGACCACCGGCCTGCACCTCGACGACGTGCGCACCCTGTGCCGCGTGCTGGACCGTCTTGTCGACGCCGGGCACACGGTGGTCGTGATCGAGCACCACCTGGATGTGATCAAGCGCGCCGACTGGGTCATCGACCTGGGACCCGGGGCTGGGGCGGAGGGAGGCCGGGTGGTCGCCGCGGGCACCCCGGAGGATCTCGCACGGGTCAGTGCGAGCGTGACCGGCCGCTACCTGCGGGAAGTGTTGTGAATCGCCGCGGCGCCGACGCCGCCCTGGTCGTCGCCTGTTTCCTCTGGGGCATCAGCTTCGTCATCGTCAAGCGCGCGCTCGACGACGCGACGCCGCTGGCATTCGCCGCGCTGCGCTTCGGAATCGGGGCCGCCCTGCTCGCCCCCTTCGCGCACCTGGGGCGCCGCTTCTCCGCCCGCGAGCTGAGCGCCGGGCTGCTGCTCGCCGCACTGCTCGGCTTCGGCTTTCTCTTCCAGACGACCGGACTCGTGTGGACCACGCCGTCCCGCTCGGCGTTCATCGTGGCCATCTCCTCCGTGCTCGCTCCGGCGATGGCCGCCGTGGCGCTGCGCGAGCGACCCGGCTGGCCGCTCGTGACCGCCGTGCTGCTCGCCGCCCTCGGCACCTACTGGCTCACCGCTCCGGACGCCGGCGGATTGAATCGCGGCGACGCCCTGACGCTCGCGACGGCGGTCCTGTTCGGCGTACAGATCGTGGCGACGACGGCGCTGTCGCGGCGCTACGACGCGCTGCGTCTCGTGTGGCTGCAGATCGCCGGCACCGCCGTGCTGGGGGCGGCGGGCGCGGCGCTGTTCGAGCACGCCTCGATTCACTGGACGAGGCTGTTCGTCTGGTCACTCGCCTATACCGCCATAGGACCGACGGTGGTCGCTCTGCTCTTGCAGATGTTCTCCCAGCGGTACATGTCGTCCGCAAGAGCGGCGCTGCTGTTCTGCTTCGAGACGCTGTTCGCAGCAGCGTGCTCGTGGCTCGTGATGGGTGAACGGCTGTCGGCGCAGCAGTGGCTGGGGGGAGGCTTGATACTGGGAGGGATGGTGTTGGCGGAGCTTCCCAATAGGCCATCAGCTGTCAGCTATCAGCCGTCAGTTACAAGTCAGCGTTGAAGTCCAACCATGTCCTCGCGATATTACGGCCCCTGTAACGAATCCGGTGATAGCTGATAGCTGACAGCTGACAGCTTGCAGTTCGGTCCCGAGTAGCTCAGTTGGTAGAGCAGCCGGCTGTTAACCGGCGGGTCGGGGGTTCGAGTCCCTCCTCGGGAGCCATTTGCTGGTGCGGAGCCCCGCGACCACCAATCGCGGGGCTCTCTTCATCTTGCCCGAAACTCTGCCGGCCCGCTCTCTGGAGCGCAGGCCCGAGTCGGTGCAGATTAAGGCCGTGACCCATGGCTCCGCGCCCGTCGTAGCGCTCGACGACGGGCTGCTGCAGGCGTTGCTCGAGCACAGCTCGGATGTGATCGCGCTGCTGGATGCCGGCGGGACGATCCGTTACTGCTCGCCGCCCGTCACCCGACTGCTCGGCTTCACTCCCGAAGAGCTGGCCGGCCGCAACGTGTTCGATCTGCTGCACCCCGACGATCTGGCCCGCTACCGGGCGCTGTTCAGCGACCTGCTGGAGCACCGTGCCGACCAGGTGACGGCCGCGCTGCGCTACGGGCACAAGGACGGCAGCTGGCGCGAGATCGAAGGCGTCTGCGTCAACCGCCTGGACGACCCGGCGGTGCGGGCCGTGGTGGTCAGCTACCGCGACCTCACAGCGCGCAGCGCCGCCGAAGCGGAAGGCCGGCGCGCCGTCTCGCTGCTGCAGTCGACGCTCGAATCGACCACCGACGGCATCCTGGTGGTGGATGCCATGGGCCGGATCGTGTCGTACAACCGGCGCTTCGTCGAGCTGTGGCGCATCCCGCAGCCGATTCTCGACTCGGGCGACGATCAGCAGGCGATCGACCACGTCCTGGACCAGCTGTCCGAGCCGGAGCAGTTCGTCGCGAAGGTGCGCGAGCTCTACGCCAACCCCGATGCGGCGAGCTTCGATTTCCTCGAGTTCAAGGACGGCCGCATCTTCGAGCGCTTTTCCCTGCCGCAACGGCTGGATGGGGCGCCGGTGGGGCGCGTGTGGAGCTTTCGCGACGTCACCGCCCGGGCCCGCGCCGAGCGCGCCATGCGCGAGAGCGAAGAGCGCTATCGCGCGTTCATCGCGCATACCTCGGAAGGGGTGTTCCGCATCGAGTACCAGCCGCCGGTGCCGATCGATCTGCCGCTCGACGAACAAGTGCGGGCGCAGTACCGCAGCGGCGTCTTGGCCGAGTGCAACGCCGTGTTTGCGCAGATGTATGGTTACGAGCGGCCCGAGCAGCTGGTGGGGCAATACATCTCCGAGTTCTTCGACCAGAGCGATCCCAAGAACGTCGAGTCGACGAGGGCGTTCATCGTGACGGGCTACCGGGATCACGACAAGGAGTACCACGAGGTCGACCGGTCGGGGAACCAGCGCATCTTCGTCAGCAACTCCGTGGGGTTCGTCGAGAACGGCGCCCTGGTCCGCGTGTGGGGGACGCAGCGCGACGTCACCGACCGGCGCCGCGCCGAGCACC
>DATLVL010000205.1:0-2546 GCA_035577525.1 Gemmatimonadales bacterium
TTGCCCGAAAGAGATCTCGCTGGATTTCATCGCCCAGCTGAATCGCGACGTGCTGAAGGCGACGCTGGTCCCGCCTCGTGAGGGCAAAGCCTGGACCGGAGCCGCTTAGCGCGGCAGGCGTTCCGGCAGGTCGGCGATCACGTAGGCGTACACGGCCAGAGTCGCCACGCAGCGCGCCACCTCGGCCGGATCGAGCTTGTCCGGTGTATCGGCGTCCGAGTGATGGTAGCGGAAGTACTTCGACGCATCCACGTCGAGCCCGAATCCCGGCACACTGTCGGCCACGAGCGGCGCGATATCGGTCTCGCCGGCATTCGGTGTGACGGTGTCGGCGCCGATTTCCTTGAGCAGCGCGCCGATCTGCCGCACGATGGCGCGCGCCGAATCGGACCCCGTGAACCGCACGCCGCGCGGGCTGAAGACGCCGTTGTCCGACTCCATCGCCGCGACGTGGCGCGGCTCGTCGGCGCGGTGCGCCTCGCGATAGGCCCGGCCCCCTACACCACCGAACTCCTCACTCGTCCACAACACCACACGCACGGTGCGCCGCGGGTGCAGCCCGAGGCGTTGTAACAGCCGCACGGCCTCCCACGACGCCACGGCGCCACCGGCGTCGTCCATCGCTCCCTCACCCACGTCCCAGGAGTCGATGTGACCGCCCAACACCACGACCTCTTCGGGATGCTCACGCCCGACCACCTCGGCGACGACGTTGCGCGAGGGCGCATCGGCCAGTTTGCGGGCGCTCATGACGAGGTGCAGCGTCGGGTGCTCGCCTCGGTCCTGCAGGCGGTGCAGCAGCTCGGCGTCCTCGACGGAAAGCGCCGCATGCGGGATGCGCTGCACCGTCGAATCGTAGATCATCACGCCGGTGTGGGGACTCTGCAGCGAGAGCGATGCGACGGAGCGGATCAGGCTCGCCACGGCACCGACCCGCGCCGCGGCGATCGCGCCGGTCACGCGGTAGGGGACGACGGCGCTGTAGGCCGCGAACGGCGTGAGCGTGTCGGGATACGCGGCGTCGAAGACGACGATCTTCCCTTTGGCCTGCGCCGCATGGCGCTGCAGGTCGGCAAAGCTCGACACCACGAGCACCGGGGCGGTGATGCCGGCCGGCGGCGTTGCAACACTGCCGCCCAGCCCCAGCATGTGCAGCCGCACGCGGCGCGGCGTGACCAGCTCCGCCGATTCGTCGCCCCGCACCCAATGCGGCACGCTGACCGGCTCGCCGTGGACGTTGGCGAGTCCGTCGGCTTTCATTTTCGTGAGGATCCAGTCGATCGCCGCTTCGAGCGCCGGCGAGCCGGCGATGCGACTGCCGAAGCGGTCCGACAGCTCGGCGATGCGGGAATAGGCGCTCGAGTCGCTCAGCGCGGCGGCGATCAGGCGGTGGGCGTCGTCCTGGTAGCGAGCGACTGCGGGCGTGTCGGCGGAGACGCGGACAACCAGGGCCGCCAGCGCGAGCAGCATCACAGCTGCACCGCCGCCATCGTCTCCTTCACCGCCGCCCCCGATTTGTTGAGCGCCGCCTGCTCCTCTGGTGTCAACGCCACCTTCAGGATCTGCTCCAGACCGCCCCTGCCGAGCTTGCACGGAACGCCGCAGTAGATCCCGGACAACCCGTACTCGCCTTCCAGCCAGGCGGCGCACGGCAGCACGCGCTTCTTGTCGAGCACGATCGATTCTACCATCTGCACCGCGGCCGCCGAGGGCGCGTAGTAGGCCGAGCCCGTTTTCAGGAATGCCACGATCTCGGCGCCGCCGTTGCGGGTGCGGTCGACGATCTTGTCGAGCGTGGCCCGGTCGAGCAGCTGCGTCACGGGAATGCCCGAGACGGTGGTGTAGCTGATCAGCGGCACCATCGTGTCGCCGTGACCACCCAGCACCATCGCCTGAATGTCTTCGACCGAGACATTCAACGCCTCGGCGAGGAAGCTGCGGTAGCGGGCCGTGTCGAGCACGCCGGCCATGCCGATCACCCGCTCACGCGGGAAACCGGTGACCTGCTTCGTGACCCAGCACATCACGTCGAGCGGGTTGGAGACGACGATGACGATCGCCTTGGGCGCCACCTGCTTGATCTGCTGCGCGACCTGCTTCACGATGTCGGCGTTGGTGCGCACCAGGTCGTCGCGGCTCATCCCCGGCTTGCGCGCGATCCCGGCGGTGACGATGAACAACTCGCTCCCCGCCGCCGGGCCGTAGTCCTGCGACCCTACGACGCGCGAGTCGAACCCTTCGATCGGCGCCGATTCCCACTGGTCGAGCCCCTTCCCCTGCGGCACCCCGTCCACCACGTCCACCATGACGACCGTACGGGCCAGGTTCTTCTCGGCCAGCCGCTGCGCGGCAGTGGCGCCGACGTTGCCGGCTCCGACGACGGTGATCTTTGAGCGCACGCGCGTCTCTCCTCGTTCGTGTTCTGGGCGAGCCGGGGAGGGATTGTAGGGCGGCGGTCGTGCGCCACGCTCCGTACAATCGCCGCCCGATGCCTGCAGCAGCGACCACGTCTCGCGCGCCCCGTGGTGCGAAGCAGCGCGCCCTAC
>DATLVL010000206.1:0-3883 GCA_035577525.1 Gemmatimonadales bacterium
CGACCTGAAGGACGCCCAGCGCACGCTGACCCAGGCGGTCACCACCGGGGGCCAGGACAAGAATGCCGGGGCCTGGTACTACCTGGGGCGCTATTACGCGATGCGTAACGATGGTGCGGGCGCCGACTCCGCCTTCCGCAAGGCCGAAGAGCTGGCGCCGGCGTGTCATGAGGACATCAATTTTTATCGGCGCAATTCTCTCTGGGTGCCGATCTTCAATCAGGGCCTCACGGCATTGAATGCGCAGAACTACGATTCCGCGGTGACGGCGCTGCGCGCCGCCGCGCGCGTGTACAACGGGGAGCCACAGGGCCTCACCACGCTCGCCACGGTGTTCTTCAACATGCCGCCCGCGAGCTATCTCCCGGAGTCGACCTTCAAGAAGCAGAACCCCGGTCTGCCGGATTCGGTCGCGACAGCGCGCTACCAGGCCGCGGTCAACACGCGCTACGACTCGGCGGCGAAGTACTTCCGGCTTGGCATCCAGGCGGCCAGCGATCCACGATTCGACAAGGAAAAGAAGGACGCGATGTTCAACCTCGGCAACGCGTTCTATGGGGCGCAGCACTACGACTCCGCCGCGGCGGCCTACAACGCCTACCTCAAGGCAGTGCCGAACGACGCGCAGGCGCGCGCGCGGCTGGCCGACGTGCTGACGATGGGCGGCCACAAGGATTCGGCGATGGCGATGTACCGGCTGATCATACAGAACGCCGATTCGGCGGAGCCGATGAGTCTGTTCAACGCCGGCGTCTCGATCTACAACGCGGCACCACCGCTCCCCGACACGGCGAAGATCAGCGCCGCCTGCCGCCAGAAGCCGCGCGCGGCGGGGCAGACCATCCTGCAGCGCAAGCAGAAGTGCGATCGCGAAGGCGCCGACTCGATCGCCCGGCGCGATTCGGCGTCAGTCACCAATTATCAGCTCGCCGCCCAGGCGTTCGAGGCGGGGCTGACGCGCGACCCGCTGAACCGCGATGGGCTGTTCAACCTGACGAGCAGCTATTTCGCGATGCATCAGGCGGACAAGATGCTGCCCATGGCGCAGCGTCTCGTCGCGGTCGATCCGATGAACCGCAATGCCGTGCGGATGCTCGCCCAGGCCTGGCAGCTCAAGAGCAAAGGTGACAGCGCGCTCTACTACGTGACGATTTCCGATTCGCTGCTTCCCGTCGACGTGAGCGTGGGCAGCTTCGGGCCGAACGACCAGGGCGCCACGGTCAGCGGCATCGTGACGAACTACCACGGTAAGGCGAGCGTCCCGCTCAAGCTCGTGTTCGAATTCCTGAATAAGACCGGGACGGTGGTGACCAGCGCGACCGCCGACATTCCGGCGATCGACGGCAATGGCACGCACGCGTTTTCGGTGCAGGCCAGCGGGGCAGGGATCATTGCCTGGCGCTACAAGAAGGGGTGAGCGGTGCGCCAGCCGCTCCGGGCCCGTTGGCACCACGACGCGTAGAGTACCGCGTCGCGGTGCACGCCGCTAACTTGCCCGAGCGGCGGGTGGCACTCCAAGGAGCGCAGAATGATTGATCGCGTAGTCGTGTGGCTGGCTGTACTGACGACGGTGCTGGTGTGGATCTCCAGGGGCGGCCGGGCGGCTCTCGGAATTGCGACTGCGTGGCTGTTGTTCTGGTTGCTGTTCGTCACGGGGCGCGGAATTGTCAGGAGAGTCCGCTGGGCTTGGAACCACCATTGACACCACGGAGCGAGACAGCCAGCCTTATCGCGTAAGTTGTTGAGCCGTAACCCCGCGGGCGTAATTCAGGGGTAGAATGCCAGCTTCCCAAGCTGGACGTCGTGGGTTCGAATCCCATCGCCCGCTCTGTATGATGCCGAGAGCCTGGTATGCCTATTCCTATCGTCCGACCTGCACCACGGGCCGGCGCTGGGGGCGTGTAGGCGGATGAAGTAGCGGCAGCACCCCGAGCGATCCGACGGTCCGTGGCGACACGGGCCGTTTTTCTTGTCACCGTGCGGGAGGTCATATGGTCCAGACTCCAGTCGGCGTGCAGGCGTCGTATTTCATCGAGCAGGACTGGTCCACCTACTCGCTGGAGCAGCACGCCGTGTGGGCGATCCTCTACGAGCGCCGCATGCGGACGCTGGCGGCGACCGGCAGCCGCGTGTTTCTCGAGGGGGCGGAGCGCATCGGCCTCCGTCCCGACCGCGTTCCCGAGCTCGCCGACGTCAACCGGCGGCTCACACCGCGCACCGGGTGGGCGGCGGTCGGAGTCACGGGGTTTCTGCCGGCGCGGGAGTTCTTCGCCTGCCTCTCACAACGCCGCTTCCCCACGACGCTCATCGTGCGCACGCGCGAGCAGCTCGACTACCTTCCCGAGCCCGACATTTTCCACGACGTCTTCGGACACGTCCCGCTGCACGCCGACCCGGTTTTCGCCGACTTCCTGCAGCGATTCGGGGCCCTGGCGTCGACCGCGGTGACGGAAGAGCACGTCACTGGACTGGCGCGGCTGTTCTGGTTCACCGTCGAGTTCGGGCTGATCCGCGAGCAGGGCCACGTGAAGGTGTACGGCAGCGGTTTGATCTCGTCGCATGGCGACGCCGCCAACGCCCTTGGCCCGAAGTGCGACCGCCGTCCGTTTGCGCTCGGGGCGGTGCTGGCGCAACCGTTTGAAATCGACCACCTGCAGGACGTGTTGTTCGTCGTCGATGCATTCGATGAGCTGTTCAGCGCGCTAGGCGAGGCCGAGCGCTGGCTTGCAGGCGGGGGCGTCCCGCGCTGATATTCGACCCAACCCGCCTTTCGGAGGCTCCCGATGCGTTACGCCGCCGTCACCATCGGACTGTTGACCCTGGGCGGTGCGGGCCTCGAGGCCCAGGCCAAGACCTGGATCGAGCCCAAGCCGCCGTGCGATATCAAGCCGGGGTTCTTCCGGCTCAACAGCGCCGTGGTCGACCTGCAGCACGCCGCGCAGCAGCCCCAGATGCGCGATCATCTGCTCGGTCAAGCCCAGGAAGTGCTCGTCCGCACGATCCGCGACGACAAACAGGACAAGAACCCCGCCGCCTGGTATTACCTCGGCCGCTATTACGTCGAAGAGGGTGACGCGGTGGGGGCGGATACGGCGTTCGCCAGGGCGGCTGTCCTCGCCCCGCAGTGCAAGGCCGACATCGCCACGTACATCGCGCCCCTTGCCCAGGCGACGCTCAACCAGGGTCTCACGCAGTGGCAGGCGGGGAACAAGGATTCGGGCGCGATCCTGCTGCGACGGGCGTACGCCATCGATGCAACACAGGTCAAGGCGTTGTTCCAGCTGGGCCTGCTCTACATCGACGCCAACCAGCTCGATTCCGCGAGCGCGGTGCTGCGGCGCGCGGCGCAGGCCTCGGCCGGTGATACCGCCTACAGCGAAGCGCGGCGCGATGCACTGCTGACGGTCGCCCGGGTTTCCGTGCGCGCGGTCCAGTCGGATCCGGCGGTTCAGAAGTGGCAGCACACGCACTACAGCCGCGACTCACTGGCACCCTATCTGGCGTCCGATTCCACCGTGTTTGCCCGCATGCAGGCGTCGTCGGCCTCACGGCGCGCCCGCGGCGCCCGGCTGTCGCCCGCCGATCAGCAGTCGTTCAGTCATGACTCCACCGCGCGGGCTGATGCCGTGAGCCGCGAGCGGGCGGCGCGGGACGCGATACAGCAACAAGCCGCGGCCGACAGCACCGCCGCCCAGGCGGTGTTCCAACCGGCCATTGCCTCGTACAAGGAGCTGGTGGCGGCCTATCCCTCGAATGCGGAAGCCGCGGGGTCCCTCGCGTCGCTGTACGTGCAGGCCGGCCGCCGCTCGGAGGCCGGCACCGTGTTCGACGGGTTATTCGCCCATGCCGGCGATCTCTCGGTGGGCGATCTCTACGACTTGGG
>DATLVL010000207.1:0-4965 GCA_035577525.1 Gemmatimonadales bacterium
GCTGCTCGGCCATGAGGCCGGGCTCGTTCTGCTCGACGAGCCCCTGACGCTCGACAAGCTGCGAGACCTCGATTACATGGCGCGCCTCCTGGCACGCCAGCAGCCGGCGTGGACGCCCGGGACGCGGCACGGCTACCACACGATGACGATCGGGTTGTACATGCAGGAGCTCATCCGCCGGGTCGACCCGGCGCACCGCTCGCTGGGCCGCTTCTTTCGGGAGGAAATCGCCGCCCCGCTCGGCCTGGAGTTCTATATCGGGCTCCCGGCTGGAATCTCGAGCGAGCGCCTCGCCCGCGTAAAGCCGCTGTCGCCGTGGCGCGGCTTGCTGGCGCTGCGCTACACGCCTCCCGCAGTGACCATGAAGATGATCCGCCCCGGCTCCCTGCTGCGCCGGTCGTTTGTCGGTCTGGACGTGGACCAGAACGACCGAGGCTACTACGGGGTCGAGGTGCCGGCAGGCAACGGCGTGGGCACGGCGCGCGCCATTGCGCGGGCCTATTCCGCGTTCGCCGAGGGCGGCGCGGAGCTCCGCATCCCGCCGCAGACGCTGGCGCTCATCACCGCGCCACCCGTGATGGCGGGCGTGCGGGATGTGGTGCTCGGTCTGCCGAGCTACTTCGCGCTCGGCTTCCTGCGGCCCGGGCCCGAGGTCGCGTTCGGCTCGAGTCCGCGGGCGTTCGGTGCGCCCGGCGCCGGCGGCTCATTCGCATTCGCCGATCCCGACGCGCATCTGGGCTATGCTTACGTGATGAACAAGCTGGACTTCTACCTGACCGATGATCCGCGCGAGAAGGCGCTGCGCGAAGCGCTCTACCGTGCGATCGCGCGCGCCCCGGCAGTGGTTCGGGCGCGGGAGCACGTCGGGGTTCGGCTGTAGGGAGTGCGGGCCGTCAGGCGCGGCGCGACAGGCGTAGCGGGAGTCCCAGAAACCTGCCGAAGCGTTGCGCGGCGCGCCGCAGCAGATCGAGCTCGCTCGCCGAGAGCGGCACCCATGGCCGCAGCCGCACGTCCAACGTGTTGCCGACCGTGCGCCGCCAACCGCCGACGATCTGGCCATCGACGACCACCACATGTCCGATGAGCCCGTCCACGCGCTGGCGCGGCCGGACCGCGAGCAACCGCTCGGCGACGGCGCTGCGGTCGCGGAAGCCGACAACGTACTCGTCGAAGTTCGGCAGCAGATGGGCCACCCGTAGAGACCGCCGCGCACCCCGCGGCGGAACGTGCCAATACGTGCGCCCGTCCTCGATGAAGCGCTCTAGAGTCGTCCCTGCGGCCGCCACACCACGGGTCGCATCGGCGACCGTCAGCCCCGACCACCACGCGAAGTCCTGCAGCGTCGCCGGTCCGCGCGTCCGGAAGTAGCGCCGAATCAGGTCCAGCAGCGCCGCATCGTGGTCCCGGGGCGGTGACGCCGGGACGCGATCGTCGAACAGCGCGTACGTGAATTGCTTGCCGCGGCGCGGCCCGCTGATGATGACGCGATCGAGCTCCGCGCGAATCAACAGCTGCCCAACGTGTTCTCCCGTCAGTGCGCGCACCCCGCCGCGCCCCAAGAGCAGCGCGAGCTCGGAACGGGTGCGTTGCTTGCCGCCTTCCAACGCCCGTTCGAGGACACGATTGCTCTTGCGAAACACGGATGCCGTGAGCCCGAGGGACCGCGCGTGATAGGCCTGGGCGGCGCGGATGCGCGGCGCCGTGAGCTCCAACATCCAGCGCGCGTCCTCCGGCAGGATGAAGTGCCAGGTGGGGCGCAGCACATGCGTGCGCAGGATGGCTCCGCTTGCAAACGCGCGTTCGACGGCCGCATCGGTGAGACCGCTGGCGCGCTGTGCCAGCGCCCACTTGGCGCTGCCGTAGTCCTGCGACTGCACGGCGCCGAGCGAGCGTACCACGGCGGTCGCCGAACCGAGCGGCGACAGCAGGTGTTGATTGGCGAATCGCCGGCGGGCGATGGCGTTCACTTGACTCCATGAGTAGTCGGGGCTCAAATAGTTGAATGCCGACGCGAACCCGCGCAACCCTGTCCCGCCTCACTCGGCGCGCGACGCAAGGCGCCCGCGCCATCACCGGCAGCGCCGCTCCGCCGAGCGTCGTGAGCTCCGAAAGCGGCCGCACCTATCGCCTGGAGCGGCTCGTCGGGAAAGGAGGATTCGGGGAAGTCCACCTCGCGACGCCCGAGCCGCGCGGCGGCCTGCCGGCCCAGGTGTGTGTCAAGATCACGGAGCGCCTCACCCCGTGGCTGCGGGAAGCGTACTTCGCCGAGCTGCTGGGCCGCGAGCCCCGGGCGCTGCGTATTCACGACCGCTTCGTGGTCACGCACGGCGGGCCCACGCGCTACTGCCTCGCCATGGAGTACGCCGAGCACGGGGACCTGGGAGCCTGGCTCGCCGGTGCGGGGTCGCAGTCGGAGCGGTTCGTGCGCCGCGAGCTCGCCGGCATTCTCTCCGTGCTCGACGTGCTGCACCGGGGCCAGGCGCTGCACCGCGATCTCACGCCGTTCAACGTCTTCGTGTGCGAGGGTCAGCAGCTGAAGCTCGGCGATTTCGGGATCGCGACGCATCAGATGTCGAGCCGCGGCGTCACCGCCGATGCGTTCAATCTGCTCAACGTGCCGAACGAGATCGCGTGGGGCAGGGTGCGGCGCTGGCAGCAGCGCGACGACATCTATCAGGTCGGACTGATCGCCGTGATGCTGTTGCGGGGCGACATCGGCGGTGTGATCCGCAGCCGCGACGTGCGCACGCTGCCCTGCAGCGATCATCTGAAGGAAGTGATTCATCGCTGTCTTGGCGTGCGCGGCAAGCGCTACGAGGCGGCCGGCGAGCTGATCACGGCGCTCGAGCATGCGCGTACCGCGCCGCAGTTCGGGCGCGTGCAGGATCTGCGCGGCAAGCGGGTGTCGTTCACGGGTTTCCTGAGCCGGCCGCGGCGCGAAGCGGTCGCCGCCGCCAAGCGAGCGGGAGCGACGGTGCAGTCCGCTCCGGGGCGTGGGACCGACGTGCTGGTGCGCGGGCGCCCCAACGCCCTGCAAATCGCCGGCAAGGGCGGCGGTCTCAAGCTGATGGAGATCCGGCGCCTCGCCGCGCGCGGACACGTCGTGACCATCATCGGCGAGCTCCAGTTCTGGCGGCTCGTGCAGCGGACACGTTCTGGAAAGAAAGGTCGCCGGAAATGACATCGCCTGCCGTCACCGTGGGTCTCGTCGTACGCATGCTGCGCGAGGGCTTCGACGGGGCACCCGGACCGTGGACCTACTTCACCGACACTTCCATGGGGAGCGGTGTCCTCAGCACGATCGATGCGCTGACCGCGGCGCAGGCATCGCACGCGGGTGGCCCCGGTCTCACCACGATCGCGGGTCACGTGCACCACCTGGAAGCGAGCGTGACGCTCACGACGCGAACCTTGCGCGGCGAATCCGCTTCGCGTGACCGCAGTCGCAGCTGGACCGTATCAGCGGTGGACGACGCGGCATGGGCGGCCCTGCGGGGGTCGTTGCGGCGTGCGTACGACGACCTGGTGGTGGCAGTGGGGATGCGCAGCAGCTGGGACGAAGACGCCATCGGCACGGCGTTCGGCGCGATCGCCCACACCGCCTATCATCTGGGCGCGATCCGGCAACGGCTGACCACGCCATAAAACGAAGGAGGGTCGTCTCAATGGACGAGCGGGACTCGGTAGCAGCGGAAGTCGCGGCACGTCTTCGGTCGCGCGGGATCACCCTGACCGGGGCAGAAGAGCCCGGGGAGCTCGCCGACCTGCTGACGGCCGTCGAGCGCTTCGAGGCGGCGGTCGAACGGCATGGTGGTGACCTGATGGTCGACGACCTGAAGAGCTCCCAACCGGATGATCGCCACTTCGTCGTGCCGCGGCGCGATCGGGGAGAATCGATCCTGGCGTACATCGCCCGGATCGACGAGGCGACCGGGCAGCTACGCCGCCACCCGAGACAAACGGACTGAGGGGCCCCTGCCTGAACGCCGCCTGACTGGACCCGCGATTTGCCGTTTCTGAATTGTTACGTGCCGTGATGAGGCTCTGAACTTGCAACGCCTGCGGCGCGCACTACGATACCGTTTCCTGCGTCGCGAAACGCGCGTCCCGTCTGGAGGTGTTGCAATGAAACGACTGTTCCTGGCGGCTGCCACGGCCGGCTTGTGGCTCGCCGCCTGCTCCCGCGAACCCACCGCACCCAACACGCCCATGACCACCATGCCGGCGACGCCGGAGATGATGCGGTTCGAGAGCGACAACCCGCATGCGCACGTCATGCTTCCCAAGGGGTTCGTGCGGGCCGCGGCGCAGCGCTCGTCCACGGGAATCAACTACCACGGCGGTCCGCTCTTCATCAGTCAAACACGTGTCGTCGCCATTTATTGGTCTGCTTCGACGATCTACAACCATGGGCCGACACCGGGAACGACCGGGACCGGGAGCCAGGACGGCTCGCTCATCGGCGCGTTCCTCAGAAACCTCGGCGGCTCGCCGTACTTCAACATCAATAGCACGTATTTCGACGGCACCGGGGCGAAGGTCAACAACGTCGTCTCGTACACGGGCTACTGGGCTGCGAACACCAACGTCCCCGCGTCGGGGCAAAAAGTCTCCGATGCGGCCGTGCAGGCACAAATCGTCGCCGGGCTCAACTCCGGGGCGATCAGCTTCGACAACTCCGCCCTCTACGTCGTATTCAGCGGGCCGGGCGTGAACCTGGGTGGCGGATTTGGCTCGCAGTACTGCGCCTACCACGGGCACTTCAGCTCGAACGGCCGCGACGTGAAATACGCCGTGATGCCCTACGACGCCGATTTCGTCAACGGGTGCACCGCGCTTGCCGGGTCACCCAACAATGATTTCGCAGCAGACGCCGAGGTGAACACGCTGGCGCACGAGACGGAAGAGACGACGACCGACGAGGACTTGAACGCCTGGTACGATCGGCGCGGTGAAGAGAACGCC